>NZ_JBEXGR010000011.1:14167-193712 GCF_040607415.1 Micromonospora sp. NPDC005291 | reverse complement strand
GGCTCGACAACCGTCTGGGCGAGGTCTTCGCCGAGGCGGCGGTGGTCGGCCTGGAGCTGGCCGGTGGGCGCGCCGACGCGGTGGTCTCTGTCCGGGGCGCGCCACTGCGCCCCGGACCACTCGCTCACGGGGCGATCCAGGACAGTCCGCGACAGGCTGCGGACCTACCGCAGCAATTAGTGACCTCGGTCCCGGCGGAGGAAGCACGAGAGCAGTTGCCTGAACTCGTGCGGGTGCTCGATCGCCGGCACGTGCCCACATCGGCCGAGCACGTGCAGCCGGACATCGGCGAGGTGTTCGAGCAGGGGCTGGGCTGCCGTCCCGAGCGGGGTGACTCGGTCCTCGGCGCCGTGAACGAGCAGCACGGGCGCGCGGACCGCTGCCAGCGTCTGCGCCGAGAGGGTGAGCTCGTCGACCCATCGTGCCCTGGGTGGAGGGAACAACGACGCGAATGCGGCCGCCCCCGCTCGCATCGCAGCTGCACGGGCATCGACGGCCGAATCGGTCACGAGCGCTTGGTCGAGGACGAGGCGACTCAGCATGTCTCGTGCCCCGAGCGGGCCGGCGGGGGCGGCCCAGATCGCGTCGAGGTCGGCGGACAGCGGCGCCCCGGGGGCGCCCATCGTCGAGACCGCCACGACACGGGTGACCTGCTGGGGGCGCACGGCCGCCAACGCCAGCGCCACGGCACCGCCCATGGAGTGACCCACCACGGCGTAGTACTCGACTCCGAGAGCATCCATCAGGCCTGCGGCCTGCTCCGTCCACAGCCGTAGCCCACCCCTGGAGCCCGCCGGGACGGGTGTACGGCCGAACCCCGCCTGGTCAGGAGCCACCAGGTGCCAGGACGTGCCCAGCGCCTGCGCCGTCGTTGCCCAGGCGCCGGACCCGGTCGTGCCGGGTCCGGAGCCGTGCAGCATCAGCACTGCGGGCCCGGTGCCGCTCTCCAGGACGTGGACGGGAGAGCCGTCGACGGTGACGGTCCGAAGTGCCGTCACCGGGACAGGTCGGGTGTGCTCATGCCGAAGCGGAGTTGACGGACTTCGAGAAGACCTCCATCATCGCCCGGCCGAATTGCGGCATGTCGGGCCATCCCCGGCAGGAGACGAGGTTGCCGTCCACGACGTCCGGAGCGTCGACGACCGTCGCGCCCGCGTTCTCCATGTCACCGGTGATGGGGGGAAAGCACGCCGTCTTCCGGCCCTTCAGTAGCCCGTACACCGCTGGAACCTGGGCGCCGTGGCACACCAGCGCGATGGGGAGGTTGCGCGCGAAGAAGTGCTCGGTGATGCGCCTGACGTCGGCGTCGACCCGGATCCACTCGGGGGCACGTCCCCCGGGGATGATGAGGGCGTCGTAGCGCTCGACGTCGACCTCGGCCCAGGGCACGTCGACCGGCAGCTTCCGGCCGCTCTTCTCCACGTAGGCGTCGGAGTTGGGGTCGAACTCGTGGATGACCAGTTGCACGTCACGCATCGTCCGTGACGAGACGTCAACGTCCCAGCCGCCCTCCTGGACGCGATAGTAGGGATACATGGTGTCGAGCTCCTCGGCGGCGTCGCCGGTCAGGAGCAGCGCTCTGGGCACCTGCTTCTCCTCGCATCTGGGGGCGGATGAGATGGATCCAATCCGATCCGATCAGTTGAGTCAGCATTCCTCGGCCCAGCACACCCGTCAAGCCTCTACCGCCATTCCGTCCGCGTCCTTGGCCTCGTCGAACAATCGTCGGAAACGCTCGCCGGAACGCAAGATGTGCCGACGCATCGCGTAGGCGGCGGCGTCGGGGTCACGCCCGGCGATCGCGGCCACAATCTCCTCGTGCTCGGCCATGGCCAAGTGAGTGACCTGGGCGTCGTGGTGAAGCCGGAAGAGGTGCACGTGGCTGTGCAGGCGAGCGAGCGCTTCACGGATGACGTGGTTCTCCGCGCCCAGGGCGACGAGATCGTGAAAAGCGGCGTCGCGTAGCCCGAAGGCGCCATAGGCCATGGGCCCGTTGCCCCCCTCCAGCTCGGCCATCTCCTCCAGCATTCGTCGCAGGCCGGCCACCTGCTCCGAGGATGCGCGTTCGGCGGATTTGCGCGCCGCTGCCGGCTCGAGGAGCAGGCGGACCTCAAGCATGTCCTCGAATCGGTGACGGGTGATTTGGGGGGGAATGCGGTAGCCAGCATGGGGCACACGCACGACCAGACCCTCGGCCTCCATGCGGTTCAGAGCGTCTCGGATCGGCGTCTGCGAGACCCCCAGCTCTCGCGCCAGGACGTCGATCGTGACGCGGGAGCCAGGCTCGATCCGTAGCGACATCAGCTGTCCGAGCAGCGTGTCGTACACCTCGTCGGCGAGCCGGCCGCCAGATCTTCCCGGCGGCGTTCCGCCCGTCACGGCCCTACGGCCCCGCGCGATCATCGCTTCGTCGTCCATCGTGACGTGAGGTCCTCTCTTGCGTCTTTGCGAACCTATTGACATCAGTCACAACGCTGCGGCATGCTGACGCCCCCATCAGATCGTATAGGAAAAGTGGCGGATGCTCGCCATCCTGCACCACCGCGGAACCGCCCGCCATCGCTCTACTTCGATCACCTGAAGCTCCCATGGGCATGCTCGACGTCCTGAAGGCCCAGTACATCTCGGCGTACTCGTGACGCCGGTCCGCGGGTCGGCCCCCGCGACAGCCCGGCAACACGCCTGAACAACCCAGCAACTGCTCGGCGAAGCACATAGCGAGGCACTAGAAGTCCCTACCCCGAAAGCAGGCGAGAAGATGCGGCATCCACAGCGAACAGGACGAGTGTCCGCTCCCGGTCGGAAGGTGCAGCTGGCGACGGCGGCCATGCTGCTGGTGGCCACGACGGTGGCGGCTTGCGGCGATGGCAAGGACGACGGCGGGAAGGCGAGCGCCCCCAAGGCGCCGGCGACCATCCCGGAGCTCACCAAGGACCCGCTGACCCTCAGCTTCATCTGGTTCGACTGGCCCCCCGCCCAAGCACTGGAAGCCTTCGCGAACGCGGAGTACAAGAAAGAGCGACCGAACGCGACCATCAAGGTCAACACGGTGCCGAACGCGAACTGGCACGACGCGATGTTCACCCAGTTCGCCGCGCGCAAGACTGACTTCGACATCGCGATCCTGGACTCGCAACACATCGGCGAGGCCGTGACGAACGGCAACATCCTCGACCTCACCGACTTCGTCAAAGAGAACATCGACGTCAAGGCCTACAACCCGTACCTCCTGGCGGCGTACGGCCAGTTCCCCCAGGCGGAGACCGGCAAGCGCGACGAGAACGCCAGCCTGTACGGACTGCCGCTGCTCGGCGACACCTGGACGATGATCTACCGCAAGGACCTGATCGGCGACAAGCCACCGCAGACCTGGGACCAGATGATCTCAGCCGCCGAGAAGTGCCAGGCGGACAACCCCGGCGTCAGCGGGCTGGCTTTCCACCAGGCCAACGGCTCCGACGCCGCGGCCGTAACCTACAACACGGTCAACGGCGTCTACGGCGGCAACCTCTGGGACCCCAAGGCGCGCAAGATCGAGGGCGTCCTCAACGACGCTGCGGGCCAGGAGGCGATGGACGTCCTGGTCAACAAGATGAAGCCGCTGACCGCCAAAGGCTCCGGTAACTGGTTCATCGACGAGGTGAACGCGGCGGTCGCCCAGGGAAAGGCATGCATCGCGTTCAACTGGATCGCCGCGAGCGGCGGCCTGCTGGATCCGAAGCAGTCGACGCTCGGCACCACGCGGGAGCAGATTCTCGACAAGCTGGGTTTTGCCACCCTGCCGAGCCAGAAGACGAACCTGGTCCCGCTCGGCGGTATGGGGATGCACGTCTCGTCCTACTCCTCCAAGGCAAACCAGGCGGAAGCCCTGAACTTCATGAAGTGGTTCGAGCAGGCTGATGTCCAGAAGAAGTGGGCCGCGGCCGGCGGCGTGCCATCGCGTACGGACGCCCTGGAGTCGCCCGAGTTCCTCAATGCCGGGCCGTTCAACCAGGTGTACACCGACTCGGTGCCGCGGATGCGGGACATGTGGAACGTGCCCGAGTACGCGCGCCTCGTCGACATTGAGAACACCAACGTGAACGCGGCTCTCAACGGCGCGAAGAAGCCGAAGGATGCGCTCGACGACATCGCCAAGGAGCAGCAGGGAGTGCTCGACTCCAGCAGCCGCAAGGGCGGCGGCGGACTGTGAGTGACGCCGTCCCTCTGACGACCGACCACCCGGTGCAGGTGGCGTCTGCGACGCCACCTGCACCGGGCCGGTCCCGCCGGCTGAGCGACCGCTGGCTCGCCGTTACCTTCATCTCCCCCGCGATGCTGCTGTTGCTCGCCATGTCGGTGTTCCCGTTGCTGTGGTCGTTGTACCTGTCCTTCACCGACTACTCGGCCACCCGCGGGGGGCCCGCCAATTTCATCGGTTTCGGTAACTACACCGCCATCCTGACGTCGGCGCAGGTCCACACGAGGGCCTTGACGACGTTGATCTACGTGGTCGGCGCGGTCGGCCTGCAGACCGTGCTCGGTTTCGGCATCGCCTACCTGATCTCACGACGCACGCACGGACGAGGAGTGCTGACCACTCTGTTCCTGGTTCCGATGATGCTGTCGCCGGTCGTGGTCGGGCTGTTCTGGCGATTCATGCTCGACGCGCAGTTCGGCGTGATCAACAGCATGCTCGGCTCGGTCGGTCTGGGGCAGGTGGAGTGGCTCACCCGGCAGCGAACGGCATTGATTTCCCTGATCGTGGTCGACACCTGGCAATGGACGCCGTTCATCATGCTCATCGCACTTGCGGGCCTTACCGCGGTGCCCAAGTACCTCTACGAGGCCGCCTCGATCGACCGGGCGTCCGAGTGGTTCCGGTTCCGCACCATCACTCTTCCCCTGGTGTGGCCGCTGCTACTCATTGCCGTGATGTTCAGGGCCATCGAGGCCTTCCGGCTGTTCGACCTCGTCTACATCCTCACCAACGGAGGCCCGGGCGTCTCCACCGAGACGTTGTCGTTCCACATCTACAAGGTCGCGTTCCTGGGCTTCAACACCGGAACCGCCTCGGCGTACGGGATCCTCATGGTCCTCGTCGTCATCGTCCTCACGCAGCTCTACCTGCGCTACCTGAACAAGCTCAAGGAGGACTGATGGCCGTCTCCGTCGACGAGGCCGTGTCCACAGGTTCGGCCCGGGATCACACTCCCCCCGCGCGCCGCCTCGGCGGCCGGGGCCGCTCCGTGCTGGAGGTCGCGCTGCTGACCGTGCTGGCCGTCGTGATGCTCTTTCCGGTGCTGTGGATGCTCGAGACGTCCATCAAGGAAAACCGGGATGTCTATGCCATCCCGGCCAAGTTCTTCGACTTCGACGTCACCATGGACCACTTCAAGGACGTGTTCGTCGCCCCCGACGGCGGTCGCTCGGCCTTGTCCGTCTCGTTCTTCAACTCGGTGGTGGTCGCCGGGGTCTCCACGTTGCTGGCCACCGTGCTGGGGGTCCCGGCAGCCTGGGCCTACTCACGCTTCGCGGTGAGAGCCAAGAAGGACCAACTGTTCTTCATCCTGTCCACCCGCTTCATGCCGCCCGTGGTGGTCGTGATCCCGATCTTCCTCATGTACCGCCAAGTCGGACTCATCGACAGCAAGCTCGGCCTGATCTTCATCTACGCCGCGTTCAACGTCCCGTTCACGATCTGGATGATGAAGGGGTTCGTCGACGAGGTGCCCGCGGAGTACGAGGATGCCGCCATGCTCGACGGCTACACCCGTCTGCAGGCGTTCTGGCGATACACCCTGCCGCTGCTCGTGCCCGGCATCGCCGCGACGGCGGTCTTCGCACTCATCTTCTCGTGGAACGAGTTCGTGTTCGCCACCTTCCTCACCTCCAGTGACAGCGTGCGGACGGCCCCACCCGCCATCGCCGGCCTCATCGGCGGCACCACGACGGACTGGGGTCTCGTGGCCGCCGCCTCCGTGGTGTTCGCCCTACCGGTGCTCGTCTTCGCGTACCTGGTGCGCAAGCACCTCATCGCCGGCGTGACGCTCGGGGCGGTGCGACGCTGATGGCGGGCATCGAGGTGACCGCCCTGCACAAGCGCTACCCGGACGGGACGGTCGCGGTTGACCACGTGGACCTGTCCATCGGCCACGGCGAGTTGTTCGTGATGCTCGGCCCTTCGGGTTGCGGCAAGACGACCACGCTGCGGGCCATAGCCGGCCTGGAGAGGCAGACGACGGGCGACATCCGCATCGGCGACACGCTGGTCAACGACCTGCCGCCCGCCGAGCGCGACATCGCCATGGTGTTCCAGTTCTACGCTCTGTACCCGCATCTGCGAACCCGCGACAACCTGGCGTTCCCACTGCGGGCCGAGGGGCTGCCCAAGCAGGAGGTGCACGCGCGGGTCGACGAGGCCGCCCGGCTGATGCGGCTCGGTCCGCTCCTGGACCGGCGACCGCGCCAGCTGTCCGGCGGGGAGCAGCAGCGTGTCGCGCTTGCTCGCGCCCTGGTGCGGCGACCGCGCGCATTCCTCATGGACGAACCTCTCACCAATCTGGACGCGGAGCTGAGGGCGGACATGCGCACGGAGATCAAGCACCTGCAGGGGGAACTGGGGGCGACGATGGTCTACGTCACCCACGACCAGGTCGAGGCGATGTCGCTCGGTCACCGAATCGCCATCCTCAACAAGGGCCGCGTCGAGCAGGTCGGCACGCCGCTGGAGGTCTACGACCGTCCGGCGAGTCTCTTCTGCGCCGCATTCATCGGCTCCCCGCCGATGAACCTGATCGAGGTGGAGGTGGCCGACGGGAGGCTTCACGGTCAGGGCGGACTGGTCCTCACGCCACCGCCAGGCCTGCCGCGCGACCGTCGCCTGGTCGCAGGCGTCCGGCCGGAGGCGCTGGAAGTAACAGCACCAGGGGCGGAACGTTCGGTCCCGGCCCGCGTGGTCTCGGCGGAGTGGCTGGGCGACGAAATCATCTACGTGGTCGACCACAGCGGCCAGCGCGACGTACGGGTTCGGATGCCACCGACTGTCCGATTCGCCGCTGACGCACCGGTCGGGCTGCGGCACACCGGCGGGACCCCGGCGGTCTACGACGTGAGCACGGAAGAGCTGGTGGCCTGATGGGAACCGTGGCAGTGCACGAGCTGTGCAAGTCCTTCGGCAAGGTCCAGGCCCTGGACGGGGTGACGCTGGACGTGCCGGACGGCTCGTTCTTCGTCGTGCTCGGGCCCTCCGGGGCAGGCAAGACGACGACCCTGCGAGCGATCGCCGGCCTTGAGAAGCTGGACGCCGGGTCGGTGCATCTGGACGGGAGGGACGCGACCGGTGACGCCCCGGCCGCACGCGACCTGGCCATGGTCTTCCAGAGCTACGCCCTCTACCCGCGACACACGGTGTACGAGAACATCGCGTCGCCGCTGCGGGCCCGCCGCTGTTCTTCGAGCGAGATCGCCGCTGCCGTCGAGCAGATGTCGAGCCTGCTGCACATCGAACGGCTGCTGCAGCGTCGTCCCGCACAGTTGTCGGGCGGTGAGATGCAGCGTGTCGCCCTGGCCCGGGCGCTGGTCCGTCGCCCGCGCGCGTTTCTCATGGACGAGCCGCTGACGAACCTCGACCTCAAGCTCCGCGTCGAGATGCGCACCGAGCTCACCCGCATCCACCGGAGCCTCGGAGCAACCTTCGTCTACGTGACCAACGACCAGGTCGAGGCCCTGTCCATGGCCGACCAGGTCGCGGTCCTCAAGGAGGGGAAGGTGCAACAGGTCGGAACGCCGACCGAAGTGTACGAGCGTCCAGCCAACCAGTGGGTCGCAGGTTTCGTCGGGAGCCCGCCGATCAGCCTGCTCGCCTGCCACGCCGAGGGAGATCGCCTGGTCGGTGCGGAAGGCTGGACGCTGCCGCGGCCCCGCTGGACCACGGCCGAGGACGGTCGTGCGCTGCTGTTGGGCCTGCGCGCGGAGGACCTGTCCGTTGAGCAGCGTGGGCACGCATCGTTGTCTGGGGAGCTCTACGGGCTTGAGCCGCTCGGTGACCGAACGGTGGTCGACGTCCGAGTGGGGACGAAGATCCTCAAGGTCAAGGCACGACCCACCGTCACCGGTACGCCCGGTGAGAGGCTGCTTGTCACTGTTGACCTGGACCGTGCGCACCTGTTCGATGCGGACACCGGGCTGTCGCTGTCCGAGGCTGGGCGATAACCGCGCCGAGCGGCGACGGCACCATGCGCCCGCACGTGGCAATCGAGCCACGGCCGACCGTCACCAGTGAGCACGGCCTGACGACGCTCAGACGGCCGTGGCGATCGGTGGCGCGGGGCGTCGCCCCGCAGACAGGGCCAGGGCCACATTCGACCCGCTCGGCAACCTCGCCCCGACGAGAGCGTGTGACCCGTCCGTCCATGCCCATAGCGCGATCGCTGAGGCACGCCGGACATCACCAAGAAGATCACAGGAGGGCGACGCAATGAGTGACCCGATGAACGTCCTGGCCCCCGAGCACCGGCGACTGCGGATCGGCGACACCTGGCGCGACGCCGCAAGCGGAGCCACCTTTGCCGTCGAGGACCCGGCCACCGGCAAGACCATCGCCGAGGTGGCGGACGCCGACGTCGTTGACGGGCTCGCCGCTCTGGACGTGGCGAGCAAGGCGATGGCGGAGTGGGCGGCGACGCCGCCGCGGAGACGGTCAGAGTTGTTGACCGCGACGTACCGGGCCCTGACCGAGCGATCCGAGGAGGTCGCCCGGCTGATAACGCTCGAGATGGGCAAGCCGCTCGCCGAGGCTCGGGGAGAGGTGGCCTACGGCGCCGAGTTCTTCCGTTGGTTCGCCGAGGAGGCGGTGCGCGTCGAGGGGCGCTACAGCACCGCTCCCGCAGGTGGATATCGCATCCTCACCGTGCCGAAGCCGGTCGGACCGTGCGTCTTCGTGACGCCCTGGAACTTTCCGTTGGCCATGGGTGCCCGCAAGATCGCTCCTGCGCTGGCTGCGGGCTGCACGACGATCACCAAGCCAGCAGCCCAGACGCCCCTCACCATGCTGTTGCTGGCCCGCATCATGGAGGAGGTCGGCGCTCCCCCGGGCGTCGTCAACGTGGTGACCACCAAGCGTGCCGGCAAGGTGGTCTCAGCACTGCTAGCCGACAGTCGGACCCGCAAGCTTTCGTTCACCGGGTCGACCGAGGTCGGGCGCGTGCTGCTACGACAGGCCGCGGACAACGTGCTGCGCACCTCCATGGAACTGGGCGGCAACGCGGCCTTGATCGTGTGTGCCGACGCTGACCTGGACGTCGCGCTCGACGGCGCCATGGTGGCCAAGATGCGCAACATCGGGGAGTCCTGCATCGCGGCCAACCGGATCTACGTCGAGGAGCCGGTGCGCGAGGAGTTCACGGCGCGCTTCGCCGAGCGGATGGGCGCGCTGTCGGTGGGCCATGGTCTCGACGACGGCGTGGACGTCGGGGCGTTGATCGACGAGGCCTCGGTCACCAAGATCGACGAGCTCGTCGCCGACGCGGTCGATCGCGGCGCCCGGGTCCTGGTGGGCGGCGAGCGTCTGGCTGGGCCGGGCCACTTCTACCCGCCTACCGTCCTCGTCGACGTGCCCGAAGATGCGCGGATGCTGGAGGCGGAGATCTTCGGCCCGGTGGCGCCGATCCTCTCGTTCACGTCCGACGAAGAGGTGCTGGCGAAGGCCAACGGCACCGAGCACGGCCTGGTCGGATACATCTTCACCCGTGACCTCCAACGAGCGCTCCGGTTCACCGAGGGGCTAGATACGGGGATGGTCGGCATCAACCGTGGTCTGATATCGGACCCGTCAGCTCCGTTCGGAGGCGTCAAGCAGTCCGGGATCGGCAAGGAGGGGTCGCACGAGGGCATCCTCGAGTACCTCGACCTCACCTACGCGGCGATCGACCTACCATGACCGGCCTGCTGCTCCGGGCGTCCGCCGAGGATCACCGCGCCCTGTGCACACATGACCTGACCGGCCTCCACCCGGGGGACGGGACCCGGGCCATGGCCGGCACGATGCCGTCCCGGTATCGCAGGTGACCTGGACGTCCGCCCAGCAAATCGCCGCCGACGTTCCGGAGAGGCACTGACATGCTTGAGACCGTCCGCGGACCACGCCAGCTGATAGTGGGCGAAGGGGTCGCGCAGAACATCCCACGAGTGGTGGCCGAGAGCGGCTCGCGAGTCCTCATCGTGACCGACCAGGTTCTTCTGGGGCAGCCGGGCGTGGCCGAGATCGTGGCCGCCGTGCGGGAGAAGGTCGACGTTGTCGAGGTGTTTTCCGACGCGACTTCAGACGTACCACTCGCCGATGTCGCCCTGGCCGTCTCGGTCGCCGCCAAGGTGGACGCCGACGTGATCCTCGCCATCGGGGGTGGCACGGTGATCGACCTCGCCAAAATCGTCGGCGTCATCCGGCGCCACGGTGGGACGCCGCGCGACTTCTACGGCGAGTCGAAGGTGCCGGGGCCGACGATTCCTCTCGTCGCGGTCCCGACGACGTCAGGCACCGGCTCCGAGCTCACACCCGTCGCGGTGTTGACCGACCCGGACCGCGAGCTGAAGGTGGGGGTTTCCAGCGTTCACATCGTGCCCGACTTCGCCATCGTCGACCCCGAACTCACCTACACCTGCCCTGCGACCGTCACCGCCCACTCCGGCATCGACGCGTTCTGTCACGCGGTGGAGAGCTACACCGCGCGACCCCGGGCCCACGGACCGCGCGACCCGGTGGAGCAGGTCTTCCTCGGCCGCAACCCGATCACCGACCACTACGCGCTCCTGGCCGCGGAGCGGATCGCCCGTAGCTTGCGTCGTGCCGTCAGGGACGGAGGCGACACGGACGCGCGCGCGGACATGTCCTATGGGTCCATGCTCGCCGGGCTCGCATTTTCCCACGCGGGCAACGCGGCCCCGCACGCTCTCCAGTACCCCATCGGCGCAGCCACGCACACGCCGCACGGCCTGGGCGTCGGGCTGCTACTGCCCTACGCGCTGGACGCGGCCAGAGATGCCATCGGCGACCGGTTGGCCATCCTCGCCGGGGTGTGCGGGCTCGACGTGACCGACGCCTCGGATGCCGAGGCCACAGATACGTTCCTCACCTGGCTCGACGGGCTCCTTGCCGACATCGGCATCCCTCCCACCTTGGCGGACATCGGCGTGGCACGCGCCGACCTCCCGCGCTTCGCGGAGATGGCCAGTGGCGTCACCCGCTTGATCCAGAACCATCCAGGCCCGACCGACACCGCCAGCCTGACCGCGATCCTCGAAGCGGCCTGGACCGGGGACCGGACCCGACACGTCCTGACTCCGAGCAGGGATAGTGACCGGCCTTTCACATGACGACGAGTTCCCTGCCCCATCCTGGGTGTCGGAATGCTCGGCCACGCCATCGCGCCCGACGTCGCAGCCCTCCTCGGGTCACTCACCCCGACGGTGGCGTATACAAGGCACACCTTGTGAGCCGTTCAGTTCGATGCTCCGACCTCAAAGGGTGTGCTGTCGGGAGCCGGCAGTGGGGTGGGAACGAGCACCTCGACAAGCTGCTCGTCGGGCCGGCGTTTCCGGCGATCTTGGTTAGTAGGTTTCAGCGGCTGGGAAGCGGTCGCTGAAGGTGATGGCGAAGGCGTTCAACGCGGGTTTCCAGCGCATCGTCCATCGGGTTCTTCCTGCTCCGGTGGGGTCCAGGGACCGGGTCACCAGGTACAGACATTTCAACGCGGCGAGTTCGTTGGGGAAGTGGCCGCGGGCTTTGACCGCCCGCCGGTAGCGGGCGTTCAACGACTCGATCGCGTTGGTGGAGCAGATGACGGTGCGGATCTCCAGGTCGTAGTCCAAGAAGGGGATGAATTCGGCTTACGCGTTGTCCCACAGCCGGATCACCGCCGGATACCGCCCGCCCCACTTTTCGGCCAGGTCGTCGAACTCCGCCCTCGCCGCGGTGGCGTTGACGGCGGTGTAGATCGGCTTGATGTCCCGCTTCAACTCGTCCCAGTACCGCCGTGAAGTGAGCCGGAACGTGTTGCGGATCAGATGGATGATGCAGGTCTGCACGATCGTGCGGGGCCACACGTTGGTGACCACCTCGGGTAGGCCTTTGAGGCCGTCGCAGACGAGGAAGAACACGTCCTTGACGCCCCGGTTGCGCAGGTCGGTCAGGACGCTCATCCAGAACTTCGCGCCCTCACCACCCGTGCCGGCCCACAGCCCGAGGATGTCCTTGTCCCCGTCGAGGGTGACCCCGATCGCGGCGTAGAACGGCCGGTTCGCTACCTGCCCGTCGCGGACCTTGACCACGATCGCGTCGATGAACACCGCCGCGTAGATCTCATCCAACGGCCGGTGCGACCAGTCAGTCATCTCCTCGATCACCTTGTCCGTGATCCGGGAGATCGTCTCCTTCGACACCGAAGCCCCGTAGATCTCCGCGAAGTGCGCGCTGATCTCGCCCGTGGTCAGCCCTTTGGCATAGAGCGACAACACCACCTCGTCGACGCCTGAGAGACGCCGTTGCCGCTTACGCACGATCTGCGGCGCGAACGTGCCCGCCCGGTCCCGAGGCACGTCGATCTGCACCGGCCCCGACGCGTCAGTCAACACCGTCTTCGGCCTGGTGCCGTTGCGGATGTTGCCCTGGCCGGCGCCGGCCACATCGTGTTTCTCGTAGCCGAGGTGCTCGGTCATCTCCTCGTTCAGCGCGGTCTCCAGGACCGTCTTGGTCAATTGCCGGAGCAACCCGTCGGGGCCCGTCAGCGACAGCCCTTGTTCCTTGGCTGCCCGGACCAGCTCGGCTGCGGCTTTCGCCTCCGCCGACGGCTCGGGGCGCTTCTTCCGGCCAGTCACATCGTTCTGTGTCGCGGTCATCACGGCACCCTCCTCACCAGGCACAACGCCTGGCGGGCCTGGCCGGAAACACCGTTAGATCCACAGTCCCGCACCTGGTGGAGGTGGAATCTTCGCTGGTAGTGGGCCGTTTTAGCGCGGTACTGGTGTCGGCGTCGCCATCGTGACCATCGATGAATGTAGTCGAAGGGTCTGACGGTGGTAATCAGGTGTGCCAGCAGACGTCGGACCTCGCCGAGGGTGAGGGGTATGAGGCCGTCATCGAATTCGGTGCCCCTTTTTGGCGTGGGCGGCGGTGACGGCGAGGTAGGCGTGGGCGCACAGAACGAGTGTTATGTGGCGGTACCAAGCGTCGTACCGGCGCACCTGGTAATGATCCAAGCCGACCTCGGTCTTCGCGGTCTGGAAGCACTCCTCGGTCGACCAGCGGGTCCCGGCGATCCGGATCAGATCTTCGTCCTGGGTGTCGACTGGGCCGAAGCACAGGTAGTAGGCCAGGTCGGTGGGGTCGGTGATGCTGCGCCGGATCAGCAGCCAGTGGCCGTGCCCGTCGGTGGCGTCGGGCAGGGAGGCCACGGCCCAGTCGTAGAGTCGTGGTCCTTTGGCGCCGTCGCCGCAACTGCGGCGCTTCCATGCCAGGGCTGGCGCGTTGGCGGCGAGGACGTCCGGGCGGGAGTTGCCTGTCGTGGTCGGAACCCGCTGGTTGCGGGGCACGGCGACGACGTAGCCGATGTTGTGCTGCTGCAGCCAGGTCCGGAACTTCGAGTCCTGTCCGTATGCCTCGTCCGCGGTGACCCACCTCGCCGGCAGGCCGGCGGTGATCGCGCGTTCGATCATCCGCAGTCCCAGCGCGGGTTTCGTGGCGAACCCGACAGTCGCCTCGATGCCGGCTTCCTCGCGACGGGCGGGGTCGTCGCACCAGCCGCGGGGCAGATACAACTCTCGGTCGATGAGGGTGCGCCCGACCGGGCTGGCATAGGCGAGGAACACTCCGAGCTGGCAGTTATCGGTCCGTCCGGCCGTGCCCGAGTACTGACGCTGCACCCCGGCGGACTTCACGCCCTTTTTCAGGAAGCCGGTCTCGTCGACAATCAGCACCCCGTCGTCGTCACCGAGGTGCTCCGTGACGTAGGCGAACAAGTCATCACGGACCGCGTCCGGGTCCCACGCTGACCGGTTGAGCAGCCGCTGCATCCGATCCGGCGTCGCATCGCCGGCAGCCTCGGCCAAGGTCCAACCGTTCTTACTCGCCAGCGGCGACAACAACCCGACCAGGTAGGTCAGCGCCTGCCGGCGCGGCTCCGCCCGCCCGCCCGAAACGGTGCGCGAACCGCGCCAGCAGATCATCCAAACCCGCCCGCCAGCCCACAATCTCATCGATCAACACAAGCACGGGAGCCTGCCCGCCCTGCCACAGACCACAACAGACAGACAGTGCGATCACCCAGCCAGCCGCCGAATAGCATCGACATCCGCAGCTACGCGGCCGGCACAACTCAAACGTCGATCATGCCGATGAGCTGCCGAAACACCAAATCAGGAAAGTGCGGCTGGAGTACTAGGCGTGGGGCGGATGCCCCAGACCGCAGGTGATCCGCTGCTATATGCACTCGAACTGGAGGGAGGGGTGATACGTGGGATGCCCGATGAAGCCTGATGCGCAACTGCCAGCCAACCAACCAGATGGCCGGTGTTAGATTCGGCAACATTTGGTCAGAGTGAGAGCCTCTCTGCACGGGGTGCCAGGTCACGGCCGCAGTCAGACGACCGAGCATCTGTCGCCGCTCCCTGAAGACTGACCCCCGGTGGAACCCGAGAACCACAGGAAGTCATTTTCGGGAATCGGCGACATGCGGCGCCCATTGCGCTTCGACCATTTGGTTACCCGGAGTGCCGTCCTGGTCCGCTCGGCGTTGTTGCCGTAGTTTCGTGACCGTCGCCCGACCCTGGTTCGCCGAAGACCCAGAGGCGTGCACCTCTCACCCGGCTCCCCTTCCCCGCCGGCTCTGGGCTGTGATCGCGCGTCAATCGCAGTAGAAGGATTCGACCTTCTTGGGTCGGTGCTCGGCCGCCGATGTCTCGACACTGGCGGCCAGGTTGTCGTCAAACGCCAGCTGCCAACGACTTCGGTCCCGCCCGGTATTGTCCGGGTCGCTCAGGAACTCCTCGATTCCCTGAGCGAGCAGGTGACACAGTCGCGAGTCATCCTTGCTCGTGCCGATACCGTATTTCTCCTTGTGGATCGGCACGCTCTGACCCTCCCAGATCGCGGGGGCGGCCGACATCTCCGGGTAGTGGGCTTTCGAGTAGGCCCGCAGGATCGTTTCGTCGGTGATGGCGCCGAGGATGGGGTCCTCGCTCTTTCCGAAACTGGAAAAACAATCCTTCTGGTCCATGACTCGGCCTTTGCCATTCAGGTAGTCCGGTGCTGTCGTGCCCTTGCTCAGGCAGATCCGGTCAGGGGGCAAGGCGTTCGGATGTTCTAGTGCGAACGTCGGATCGTCCTTGTAATACTTGTCGCGTTTGGCCTTGGAGTACATGACGCCCGATTGGTCGAGGAAGTACGGCCCGGCGAAGTTCACCTTCTCGCGGCGCTTCTTGGTCGGATCGACCGAACTGATCCCGTCCATGGAGAAGTTGGCGACCACCAGATCGATCTCCCCGTTCACCAGTGCCCGCTCCCGCTCGTCCGGGGCTAAGACCTTGAAGACCGGGGAGAAGTTGTACTTTTCGGCCAGGAATTTCACCAACTGCACATCGAACCCGGTAGCGTCGCTCGTCGAGCAGGAAACGGAGCAGTTGCTCCACCCGGGCAGAATACCGTTGATCCCGACCCGCACATCGCCACGCAGATAGAAGAATGATTCGTATTTGTTGACCGTGGCTATCGCGCCGACGATGAGCACGAGTGACACTGCCAGTGGTCCCAGCTTGCGGAGAAGGGCTCGCTTCACGGTCGACCCTCCAGGTCCGTCTTCGATACGGCTGCGGGGAAAAGCGCGGACGAAGCCACCGCGCCCAAATATCCGATCACCGCGACGGGTACGGCCGCGACAGCCGCGTACGGCAGGTACCAACCGAGCCGCCACAGCACGAGGACACAGCCAGCCGCCGCGACGACACCTGCGGCGATCCACCATGCGTAGGTCAGCTGAGCCAGAAGCCGTCTCGGGTAGTTGGCGGAGACCTCGCCCACCTTGATGTCGGCGAGGAGCGCCTCAGCGCGCGCAGCGATCATCTTGCTGTCGTCATGGCGAAGTGCGGCAACGGCCTCTCTGATCAGGCCTTGCACCGCCGGGTTCGCGGCGGCGTACGAGGTCGCCAAATCCTTCAAAGCGGTCAGCCGCGTGGGGGTGTCCCCATGCTCGGCCAGAGTCGTCAGTGCCGGGGGGATCCGGTGGGACTCATGGGCGCGGTTGGACACCAGCGCCAGCCCGTCGATGTTCTCCGACCGGTGCAACGACGGCCTCGGCATCGCACTCGATGCCAGCTCGCTATCCAGATGGGGAAAGATGTCAGAGATTGACAGCAGTGGACCGGTGCCGTCGACCCCGCAGTTCAACAGCCTGATCAAAGCGCCGGTGAAGGCGGTGTGACGATCACCTTTGGGTGCCACGGCCCGGTGGTTCGGTCCGACGGCCGCCAGGGTGGCGGTGCCGGAAATCTGCAGATGCTCCGCCCCCATCGCCTCGGGCGCGGCCAGGCCCGCGTAACACGTATCGATGACCACGATGCGCAGCGGAGCCGGACTCTGCCGCACGATGCGGCGGATGTCATCGAAGGCAAGTGACCAATATCGCCATGCCGGGTGGTTCCGGTCGGTCTTGGGCAGAGCGATGAACAGTTCATTGCCCACCGCGTCGCCACGTACGGCGTGGGAGGAGAGGTATACGAGCAGAACGTCCGTAGCGTCCTGAGCCGCCGCATGGAGCTGCGTGAGGATGTCCTCCGGACCGGTGGCCTCCTCACCGAAAATCTTGGTGCACCGGCTGGGAAGAAAGCCGCCATAGTCGGCATCGGTCAGCACACTCGCCAGGTCGTGCACGTTGTTCCGAACGGCGCTCAACGGATGGTCGGCGAATTCACCCTCGAATTGAGAGGTGCCGATCAGGACCAGTTGTGACTTCTCAGGAACCGGCAGGCGCATCGTCTTCCTCCGCCGAGCGAATCTGCTTCTTCGGGCTGGAGCTGGTCCCCGCGCATAGGAAGAGCTTCGTCAACTCAACTGCATCGGTGGTCCGATTGACCTTGACCTCCTGCGATCCGCCGGACCTGGTGGTGATCTTCAGGACGATATCCGAACCGCGGCGGTTATCGCGCACTGCTAGGTACGCACAGATGGACTTGGCCAGGACCGAGGCAGCAGCAAGGGAGGCGACGATGAAATATTCCGCTCCCATCGTCTCCGACGGAATGTCGCCGGGACGCAGCTTGATCTGCGCCCGGAGGTCTTCTTCCCGTTCCAGCCATGACCACAGGGCGCTCGTTCCGTCCGAGGCGGCCTCATCTGTTGCCGTGATAATCAGGTCCACGTTGTCAACTTCCCGTTCGGCTCGGCGGCCGGCAGCGCCACTCCGGCCGGGGACGCGTGCTGGAGCAGGATACCTTCTTGACCCCATCCCGTGTCGGCACGCATCGCAGTCATATATCAATCACCGCCGAAGTCGGGGCAAGCTGGTTCCCGTCCACGGAAGTGGTGTACGACTTGCCCGTGATGGGCGTGTTGTGTAAATGAGAGACGGCCATCGCGTCGCTCCTTCAAGACGACCAAGTCAGAGAAGGAAGAGAGAACGCGATGGCCGCATCAGAGAGTGTGAACCCTGTTGACCTGCTGCGCGAGCAGATCGAGGGCGCGTTGCCGGACGTGTTGCAGGCGATGACCAAGGTGTTCGTGGAGGCGTTGATGTCCGCGGAAGCGGACGCGATCTGTGCCGGTTATGGGCAGCGCAGCGACGAGCGGGTCAACTCCCGCAACGGTTATCGGCCGAGAGAGTGGGACACCAGCGCGGGCACGATCGACCTGGCCATCCCGAGCTGCGGCAAGGCAGCTACTTTCCGGACTGGCTGCTGACGCACCGCCGTCGGGCCGAACAGGCCTTGGTCCTGGTGGTGGCGAAGTCGTATCTGCTCGGGGTGTCGAGCCGTCGGGTGGAGAAGCTGGTGGAGCAACTCGGCGTCAAGCAGTTGTCGAAGTCGCAGGTGTCGGAGATGGCCACGCACCTGGACGCCCAGGTCGAGGCGTTTCGTAACCGGCCGCTGGACGCCGCGCATTACCCGTTCGTGTGGATGGACAGGTTGACGATGAAGGTCCGCGAGCATGGGCGGACGGTCAACGTCCACGCGCTCGTCGCGGTCGGAGTCAACGCCGGCGGCCAACGCGAGGTCCTGGGCGTGGATGTCGCCTCGGATGAGGACGGCGCCGGCTGGTTGGCGTTCCTACGGTCGTTGACCGCCCGCGCCCTGTCCGGCGTTCAGCTGGTCATCTCGGATGCCCATCGCGGTCTTGTTGGCGCGATCGGCGCGGCCCTGCCCGGCGCCGCCTGGCAACGCTGCCGCACCCACTACCTGCGCAACCTGCTCACGAAGGTCCCGAAATCGGCCCAGCCATGGATCGCCACCCTTGTCCGGACGATCTTCGACCAGCCCGACTCCGACGCCGTTCGAGCCCAGTTCGACCGCGTCGTCGCCACGATCGAGGCGAAGTTCCCAGCCGCGGCCGAGCACCTCGACGCCGCCCGCGACGACCTGCTCGCGTTCACCGGCTTCCCGCGTGAGATCTGGCGCCAGATCTGGTCGAACAACCCGCAGGAACGGCTGAACAAAGAGCGTCGAGAGTCCCATGTTCCTGTCGCGGAAGGCACTTGCTGGGTGAAGGCTACCGCAACACGTCCGAAGATCATGGTGACCGGCGGTGGGCGAGGCGTGGTGGGGCATGTCGGTGCCCGGCTGCTCGCTGATCTGGCCGACGCCACGGGGCTGACCAGCGTGTTCGGTGGGGTCTTGGCGGGGCTGCGGGCACGACCCGGGCCGGATCGCCGTAGATCTGGCGGTGCTGCTCGCCGACGGCGGCGAGGCCATCGCTGATCTGGCGGTGCTGCGGGACCAGCCGGGGTTGTTCGGGCCGGTCGCCTCTGACCCGACCGCGTGGCGGCTGTTGTCCCGACTGGACGAGCCGATGCTGGCTCAACTGCGTGCCGCGCGGGCCCGAGCCCGCGAGGTCGTCTGGGCCCAACACGCCGAGGTCCGCGGTGACCTGCCGCAACCGGTGGTGGCCGGCCGTCCGGTCGACGGTTTGGTCCTGGACATCGCCGCGACGATCGTGATCTGCCATCCCGATAGGGAAGCAGCGACCCGCACCTGAAAGAAGACCTTCGGCTACCATCCGCTGCTGTGTTTCCTGGACAACACCGGTGAAGCCCTGGCCGGCCTGCTGCGCGAAGGCCGAGCCGGGTCGAACACCACCGCCGACCACATCACCGTCCTGGACCAGGCCCTCGCCCAGATCCCCGACGCCGTTCGGCACGGCACCCCGATCCTGCTGCGCGCCGATTCAGTAGTCACGGCTTCCTCGCCCACATCCGGTCCCTGCGCCAGCAGCACCTGGACATCCGGTTCTCCGTCGGCGCCGCGATCACCGAGCCGGTCCGGGCTGCGATCCAGGCCGCCACCGGCTGGCTCCCCGCCGTCGACACCGACGGTGACCTGCGTGAGCACGCCGAGGTCTGCGAGATCACCGGCCTGTTCGACGCCGCCGGCTGGCCCGAAGGCACCCGATTCCTGGTCCGCCGCGAACGCCCGCACCCCGGCGCCCAACTGACCTTGTTCGACACCGTCCAGGGGTGGCGGCACCAGATCGTCGCCACTGACACCCCACCGGGCAACGGCAGCATCCAGTACCTCGAGGCCCGCCACCGCGCTCACGCCCGCGTCGAAGACCGCATCCGCTGCGGCAAGGACACCGGCTTCGGCCGATTCCCGTCCCGAGTCTTCGCGATCAACCAGGCCTGGCTCCACCTCGCGCTGACCGGCATCGACCTGATCGCCTGGACCCAAACCCTGCTCCTGCACGGTGACCTCGCCCGCGCAGAGCCGAAGAAACTGCGCTACCGGCTGCTGCACGTCGCGGCCCGCCTCACCCGCACCGCCCGCCGAACCCGCCTCGCCATCACCGCCGACTGGCCCTGGACCGACGCCCTGACCAGCGCATTCATCCGCCTCGCCGCACTGCCACGACCCGCCGGCTAACCCCGAAGCCTCACGCCTCGACCCGCAGCACGGAGGAACCCGGCCCAGCGCCGGGCCATCAACATGCCAACGAACCGGCCAACCAGCCCCGAACCAACCCCATCGACCAACAACTATGAACGACCACCCAGATGAAAGACCGAGGTTAGTGTCAGCGCTTGTCGGCGGACGTGGCCCACCACCCATGCCGCAGACCTACCCGCACCTCCCCGAGCCTCACGCCGAACGCCACCCGTCGGGCTGTTCCTCGTCCCCGCTCACCACCGCGACACCCCGCTGGTCGACCCGGCAGCCTGGTACGGACTCGATCCGCAGCGCCTCGCCTGGCTGATCCGGCACTACACCCGCGACGGCGACCTCGTGGTCGACCTCGACAACCACCCCGCCGTCGCCAACGCCGCCCGATACCCGCACCGCCACCCGGCGACCATCACCCGACGGTCACCGCATCCGGGTCACCGACGACCGGCCCACCCGCGCCCGGTGCCTCGCTGAGGACGGCGTCGCGCTTCTACGACGCCCTCGCCGACCCGGACCGTGGCTTCGACGCGGTCGTGATCGGCGAACCCCAACGCGCCTTCTACGGCAACCAGTACAGCCTGACCGTGCCCGTCTTCTCCCACTACGGCGTCGGACTCTGGGTACCCGAGGTCGGCGGCGCGATCGACCCCGAATCCGAAGCCCACGAACTGATCACGAGCGTGTTCGGCGGCATGTCCAAGGGCGAACGGACCCGCGTGAAGGTCCGAGTCCGCACCGCGATAACCTCCCAGGCGAAAATCGAAGGCCGGTTCCTCGGCGGACGCCCGCCCTACGGATACCGTCTTGCCGACGCCGGACCGCACCCACCCGGGCAAGGCCGCCGACGGCCGCCGCCTGCACAAGCTCGAACCCGACCCGAACACCGCGCCCGTCGTACGCCGCATCTTCGCCATGTATCTCGCCAACAACGGCTACTTCGCCATCGCCGAGGCCCTCACCCGCGACGGCATCCCGTCACCGCCAGCAGCCGACCCCGCCCGCAACCCTCGCCGCACCGGCGAAGGCTGGGCCAAGAGCGCCGTCATGAACATTCTGTCCAACCCCCGCTACACCGGCCGGCAGGTGTGGAACAAACAACGCAAGGACGAGGTACTCCTCGACGTCAACGACGTCGCCCTCGGCTACGAAACCCGCATGCGCTGGAACGACAAGTCCTCATGGGTATGGTCCGACACGATCGCCCACCCACCGCTCGTCACCGTCAACGCCTTCGAACTGATCCAGACGATCATGGCGGCCAACGGTCGAGGCCGCACCGGTACCCGACAACGCGCGGTGCGCCGCCCTACGTCCTCCGCGGACTCATGCTCTGCGGGCTGTGCGGACGCAAGATGCAGAGCCACCACGCACACGAGACCGCCTACTACCGGTGCCGTTACCCCAACGAGTACGCCCTGGCCAACCACGTCCAGCACCCCCGCAACGTCTACGTCGCGGAACGAGACATCGTCCCCGCACTCGACAACTGGCTCCTCAGGGCGTTCGCCCCGCACCGGCTCACCGACACGATCCGCCGACTCCACGCCGCCCAACCGCACACCGGACCCGACACCGTCGCGCCGGAGATCACCACCGCGAACAAGGTCATTGCCGCATGCGACGCGAAACTTCTCCAGTACCGCGCCGTCGCGGACGCCGGAGGCGACCCCACCACCGTCGCCGCCTGGATGGCCGAAGTCAACGCCCAACGCGCCGCCGCCATCGCCCAACGCGACAGAGCAGCGGTGCAGGAACACGCTTCCCGTCGCCTCACCGAGGACGACATCCGACGCCTCGTCGGCAGCTTCGACGACGTCCGCAACATCCTGCGCGACGCCCGCAGTGAGGACAAGAGCACTCTCTACCGGGAGCTACGGCTCGCTCTCACCTACACCCCGGTGAAAACAAAACCAGCGTCGAGGCTAAGCCTGACGCTGATTACTGTGGGGTAACTGTTCGTGTCCGAGGGGCGACACGAACCCTTACCCCACCGCCGCCGATCACACTCGGCACGACTCTGAGGCTCGCAGAGTCTTGAGCGCCCCCGAGCCGCGCCGACGACGCGGGCGTCACGTCCCCACGACCTCAGCCAGTGGTCGAACCAGACATGGCACGATGGCCGTGTCCTGCGCCGCCGGTGGCCGGGCACGACACTGATGGAGTCGGGATGTCAGAACTGGCCGGCACGCCGGTGCCAGGGTTGGCGAAACTGTGGACGCACGATCCGGTCACCGCCGGCCCGTATCGGCTGGTCGGCCGGCTGGGCGCGGGTGGGCAGGGGGTCGTCTATCTCGGTGAGGACGACGCCGGTGACCGGGTCGCGATCAAGATGGTCAACGTCGATTTGAGTGATCCACGGGCGCGGTCGCAGTTCATGAAGGAGATCGCCGCCGCACGCCGGGTCGCTCCGTTCTGCACCGCGCAGGTGCTCTTCGCCGAGGTGGACGGCGAGCGGCCCTACGTGGTCAGTGAGTTCATCGAGGGCCTGACCCTGCACCGGCACGTCCGCGAGCGCGGCCCGGTGACCGGTAACGCCCTGCACCGGCTCGCGGTCGGCACCGTCACCGCGCTCGCCGCGATCCACAGTGCCGGGGTGGTGCACTGCGATCTGAAACCGGACAACGTGGTGCTGGGCGAGGACGGTCCTCGGGTGATCGACTTTGGCATCGCCCGCGCGTTGGGCGTCACCGAGACGGCGTCCAGCCGGGTCATGGGAACCACCGCCTACATGGCGCCCGAGCGGTTCCGCAACGACGCGGTCGGTCCGCCCTGCGACGTCTTCGCCTGGGCGGCCACGATCGCCTTCGCCGCCGGTGGTCGGCCGCCTTTCGGCAATGACTCGCTCTTCGCCGTGATGCACCGGGTGCTGCACGATCCGCCCGAGCTGCCTGCGCTGCCTCCCGTTCTGGACGAGCTGATCCGGGAGTGCCTGGCCAAAGATCCGGCGGACCGGCCTGATGCCGAGCGCGTGCTGGTGCGGCTGCTCCGGCAGGACGGCAGGGTCACCGATCCGCCACGTCGGGAGAACCTGCTCCAGGCCGGCAACGAGACCGCGGGCGCGCCGACGCCGAACCACCCGCTGCCCCAGGTCACGCCGACGGCACCGCAGCCGCACCCGACGCGGCCGCAGATACCGACCCGGCCGACGGTGCCGACCCAGGCCCGGCCGACCCAGCCGGCACACCTCCCGGTGACGGCGCCCGGCGTCGGTGCTGGAGGTGACGGCGCGCTGCGGCGGCTGCGTAGTGAGGCCCTTGACGCCTGGGGCATCTCGACCGCTCTCTTCCTCGGTTCGGCTGGCGCCGCAGCCGGCTACGTCGCGTCCAGCGCGGTCGGCCCGGCCGCCGCAGCCGGGGCGGTCGCCTTCGTCGTGGTCTACCTGGTTCGGCTGCTGGTCGCGACGGCGGTCGGGGGACGGTCCGACCGCGGGTGATCGATGCGGTGGGGTCGGGGTCGCCGGCTGGCGCCGGATCGATAGGTTGACTGCCACCAGCCGCCCGCCGAGGAGGACTTCCCGATGGCCCCATCCGCTACGCGTACGCGGCAGTGGTTGCCCTACACCGCCGCCGTCACCGCCGGGCTGGTGGTCATCGCCGGGGCGTTCGTGTTCGTCCGGCAGCGCGAAGCGGGCAACGAGGGGGCGCGCACCGACTGCGCCACCACCCTCCAGGTCAACTCCTCGACGGAGAAGGCGGCTCTGCTGGTCGACCTGGCCGAGCGCTACAACCGCAGTGACCGGTCGATCGACGGCGGCGGCTGCGCCCAGGTGCACGTCAGCGCGTTGAACTCGGGCAAGGCCACCGAGGCGCTGGCTACCGGGTGGACCCACACCGGCCTGCCGCAGCCACAGGTCTGGCTGCCGACGTCGAGCCTGTGGACCGGCCAGCTCCGGCTGCTCGACCAGGCGGCCGGGCGGGCGCCGCAGACCCCGGACCGCTACCCGTCGATCGCCAACAGCCCGCTGGTGATCGCGATGCCGCAGCCCAAAGCCGAGCTGGTACGTCAGCGCGGGTCGCTGGGCTGGGGGGAGATCCTGGGCCTCTCCGGGCGGAACGGGTGGGCGGGCTTCGGCAAGCCGGAGTGGGGCCGCTTCACGTTTGGCAAGGACAACCCGAACCTGTCCACCTCCGGGCTGGCGGCGACCATCGCCACCTACTACGCGGCGGTGCAACGGGCCAGCGACCTGACCCGGTCCGACCTGGCCGACCCCGCGGTCACCCAGTTCGTCCGCCGGATCGAGGCCAACGTGTCGCACTACAGCGACGACTCGGTGGAGCTGCTGCGCAGCCTCGCCGAGGCGGACCTGGCCGGCGGGGCGGGCAGTACGGACGACATGAGTGCCATCGTCCTGCAGGAGGAGCTGGTGGACCTCTACAACACGGGTGCGCTGAGCCCTCGGCAGGACGGGCAGGAGCGGGGCCGCCGACCGAACGTTCCGCTGGTCGCCGTCCATCCCAAGGAGGGCACGTTCAATCTGGACCACCCGTTCGTGGTGTTGCCCTCCGCCGATGAGCGGCAGCGCGCGGCAGCGGCCGACCTTCAGGCGTTCCTGACCGAGGACGCCCAGCAGGAGAGCTTCGCCCGCCTCGGCTTCCGGGACCACGAGCGCCGAGCCTCGGTGGAGCTGCTCGCCAGCGTCGGCGCCGAGCCCACCGGCGGGCTGACCTACTTCGAGCCCCCGGACCCGGAGGTGGTCGGCGCGATGCTGGACGGCTGGCGCACGCTCCGCAAGAAGGCCAACATCCTGATCGCCATGGACACCTCGGGGTCGATGCAGGCGAAGGTCGGCACCCGTACCCGTTTCGAGGTCGCCTCGGCGGCTGCGGGCAAGGGCCTCGCGCTGCTCAACACCGAAGACCGGGTGGGGCTCTGGTCGTTCTCCTCGGAGACCCTGAAGCTACCGAAGAGCCCGTACCGGGAGGAGGTCCCTCTCGGCGAGTTCGACCAGAAGCGGATCAACAGCAAGATCGCCGGCCTGCATGTCGAGGGCGGCACCGCGCTCTACGCGACGGTCCGGGCCGCACACCGAAAGCTGCTCGACCGGTACGACCCGCAGCGGATCAACGCGCTCGTCGTGCTGACCGACGGCAAGAACGAGTACAGCCAGGACAACGACCTGGCCCGGTTGCTCGCCGAGGTCGCCCTGGACCCGCAGCGTCCGGTGAAGGTGTTCTGCATCGCCTTCGACCGGGAGTCGGACTTCGCCACCCTGGACCTGATCGCCAAGGCATCGTCGGGCAAGGCCTTCGACGCCACCGATCCCGCCAAGATTGACGAGGCGTTCGTGAAGCTGGTCAGCAGCTTCTGACGCAATCCCTGGCCCGCACTGGGCCGGAGAGGCTGCGGCGCCCGGACCGGTACGACTGGGATGACTCCCCTACCTGCGAGTGCCGAAAAACCTCACTGGAATGACCTCGCCTGCGGCGACCGCGAAGCCGCCGCCGTCCTGGTCGCCCTCAATTCTGTCTTCCAGGTCTCGCCTTCGGCGTGCTCGGCTGGTTCTACCTCACCGTCCTGCCCGGCTGGCTCGGCCTGGAGCAGGCAGGACTGTCCGTCTCCGGATGGGACATCGCCGGCAGCGTCCTGGTCTTCCTCGGCATCCCCCTCGCCGCCGGCTACCTCACCCGCAAGTTCGGCGAACGGGCCAAGGGACGCGACTGGTACGAGGCGACGTTCCTGCCCCGCATCGGGCCGGTCGCACTGTACGGGCTGCTGTTCACCATCGTGCTGCTCTTCGCCCTGCAGGGCGACGCGATCACCGCCCAGCCCTGGGACGTCGCCCGCATCGCGCTTCCCCTGCTCGCGAATTCGCGATCATGTGGTTAGGCTCGTTCGCCATCGGTCGGGCCATCGGCCTGAACTATGAACGCACCACCACGCTCGCCTTCACCGCCGCCGGCAACAACTTCGAACTCGCCATCGCCGTGGCGATCGGCGTGTTCGGCGTCACCAGCGGCCAAGCCCTCGCCGGAGTCGTCGGACCACTGATCGAGGTACCGGTCCTGGTCGCCCTCGTCTACGTCAGCCTCGCCGCCTGCCGCCGGTTCTTTCCCAACCAGGTCACCAATGCCTAGCCGAGCGCAGGCACTTACCGGCAGCGGCCCTACCTCGATCAGCCCACTCTAGCGAGGGCGGGCCGAGTCCAGACGGGTCGCCGCTGGTCGCCGCAGGAGGTGGTGTCTGGCCCAGCCGCCCGCCTACCCCAGAGTCCCCTTCCGCAGCCGGCTCGCCCTCGGCGGTCAGAGCCTGCGTCAGCCAGACCAACGCGGCCTGAGGCACCTCCTCGACCTTCAAGCGGTCGGCGGGTGTGTGCAGTATCGCCGTGCTCAGCCCAGGCTTGGCAAAGCGCGGTTGTAGTAGCTCAAGCCTCACCGGCGGTGCCGCAACGGTCAGCGGCTGCGGTCCAACGCAGGCGAAGAGCCGACCGGCACGACGAGGACCCATCCGTCGGCCACGACGATCGGCGAGGTCACCGGCACGTGGGAGAGCGCCGTCGATCGCTGGCACCTCGGCTTCGTGGATCTGTCGGGCCTGCGAACAGGGCTCGGCCGGACTGGACACCCCGTGGTCGCCATTCGGCGGTGCCGCGCCAGTTCGTCCATGCGTTTTGGGATAGGTTCGGTGGGTGGATGTGGTCGCCGCCTGCCGGGCCTTCGTCGCCGTCAGCGGCCACGGCAGCTTCACCTCCGGGGCCGCCGCCGCGGGTATCCCCCAGTCGGTCGCCAGTCGTCGCATCGCCGCCCTGGAGGAGCACTTCGGGGCGCGGCTTTTCGACCGGTCGTCCCGCGCGGTGCGGTTGACGTCGTTCGGGCGGGACATGCTGCCGGCGGCCCGGCGTCTGGTCGATCTCGCCGACGCCATGGGCGACGACGCGGAGCGGGCCCGGTTGCGTCCGCTGCGGGTCGCCGTACCCGAGATCTGCCCAGCACACCGCCTGGCCACCTTGGTGGTCGCGGCCCGACGGCAGCGAATCCACCTGGAGGTACGCCCGGCCGGCCCCCGGGAGCGCGCGCGGCTCTGCCGAAGCCTGGAGGTTGGCGCCGGGATCGTGGCGGTTCCGGAGGCGGCGGCGTCCTGGCGGGTGCCGCTCGGGCTGGCCGCCCGGACCCCCTTCCCGGCGCCGACGGTGTTCCTGGAGACGCTGCGCAGCGGCCGGGCCCGCACGCAGGCACGCCGGCGGATCCTGATCCAGCCCGAGGACGACGTCGCGCACCTGAGGGATCCACTGACCCGCGCCGGCCAGTCGGCCGGCCTGGCACCGGCCCAGGTGACGGTCGCACCGTCGCTGGTCGACGCCGCGGCGGCGGCCCTCAGCTCCCCCGACCTGCTGCTCTGCTCCCACCAGCAGGCCGAGGACTTCGCCCTGCACTGGCGCCCCCTCGCCGACCCCCGACTGATCCGGGGCTACGACATCGCCGCCGGCGTGAGCGAGGACCTCGACCAGCTCAGCACGGTCCTGCACTCCGACATCGCCCGCTGCCTGGGCGCATCCGACGGCGATCCGGGGCCGGCCGGGGGTTCTGCACCCGGCGACCGGCCGACGGGAGAGCCGGCATGAGTACCGTCGCCGTCATCCGCAACGCCCAGTCCCTGCTCGACGAGGCGGGACTAGACGGCGCGTTCCTGGTCCGCAACCTCGACACCGGCACAGAGATCGGCTTCGACACGGACACCCCGTACCCGGCGGCGTCGCTGGTGAAGGTGCCGCTGGCAGTCGCCGTGCTCGAACGGATCGCACGCGGGGAACTCGACCCGACGGCGCCGGTCGACGTGGTGCCCGGTCGGATCACCACCGCCGGCCCGACCGGGCTGAGCCGCTTCCGCCATCCGGCACGGATCGCCGTGGACGACCTGCTCTACCTGAGCACCTGCATCAGCGACTCGGTCGCGGCCGACGCCCTGTTCGACCTCACCCCGCCGGCCGCGGTCGCCGCCGAACTGCGGCGACTGCGCATCGGCGGCATGGCCGTACGGCACCGGGTCGGCGAGCTTGCCGACACGCCGGCGGAACGTCTCGGCCCCGACGAGGTGCATCTCGCCCACTCCCTCGCCATCGGCGCGGCCACCCCCGGGCAGGGCCACCCGGTCGCCCAGCTCGACGTCACCCGCGCCAACGCCGGGTCGGCGCGGGCCTTCGTCGACCTGCTGCACGCCCTCTGGCGGCCCTCGGGGATCCACGAGACCGCCGCCGCTCGGGTACGCGCTTTGATGGGCGACAACCTGCACCGCCAGCGGCTCGCCCCCGACTTCACCTCCGACGCCTCCCGCTGGTCGTCGAAGACGGGCACCCTGTTGCACCTGCGCCACGAGGTAGGGGTGGTGGAGCACGCCGACGGTCAGTCGTACGCCGTCGCCGCGCTCACCGCCTCCCGGGTGCCCGCCGCCGCCCAACCCGGCAGCGAGGCGACCATGGCACACGTCGCCCGGACACTGCACGACCACCTTCGCACCGGCACCCTGCCCTGGTGGAGTTAGTCAGCTGGCGGCCCGAATCCTCCGCTCACGCCGCCAGACCAGCGCCACCATGGCGATGTTGACGGCCGCGAGGATCAGCAGGGACGCGTCGCCGGAGTCGGTGGACCGGTCGATCGCGTAGGGCTCGCCGTCCGCCATCACCGTGTTGACGATCCCGAACAAGACGTTGTTGGCGACGTGGAAGGCGACCGGTGCCTCGATGCCGCGGCTGATGATCGCCATCAGGCCGGTGCAGAAGCCGATGAACGTGTAGTAGCCGAACAGCCAGGGGTCGTTCGAACCGTGGAGCACGGCGAAGCCCAGGCTGGAGACGACGATCCCGACGGCCAGAGCCGGCCGGACCGCACGTACCCAGGACGCGGCGGCGGGCAGCACGGCGCTTCGCCACCACAGCTCCTCGCCGGCGGACTGCAGCGGCGTGGTCAGCACGGTGACCACCAGCAGGGCGACCGTCGTCCCGCTGACACCGAAGCCGACCCAGCCCGGCGAGTCGGGCGCGACAAGCGCGGTCACACCGATCCCGGCACCCACCAGCAGCGCCGCTGCGACCAGGTAGGTGCCCAGGCGGCGGGCGTCGAAGGCGCGGGGTGAGCTGATCAGGCTGCGCCACGGCACCCTGGCGACCCGCGCCAGGAGCACAATCGCCACGGCGCCCGACGCGCCGATGCTGAGGTTGATAGCCAGGGACTTCAACGGTGTCATGGTGGGGGACATCGGGTCCTCGCTGCCCTCGATGACGCCCACGAGCTGCCAGGACAGCACCTGGAGGAGCAGCATCACCAGCGGCGGCACAGCGAGAACCACGAGCGGCTTCCACCAGCTCATGCGCAGGTGGGCGCCGAACGGGCGGGAGGGGTCGACGGCCGGCCGGGGTCGCTCCGACGTCAGGAGTCGCGAGCTTCCCGCCTGGGAAGGACTCGGACCACCCGTCGTCTCCCAGGGATCGTCGGATCTTGGGGCGTTCATGAGGTTCCTTTCGGGCGTCGTCGTGACATCCCCAGTGCAGCGCTCACCGCGCCTTCCGGGCAGTGCCACCGCGTCACCAATTCACCGTGACATTCCCCGGGCCTTGATCGGCGACCAGCCTGACATCCCGGTCGAACAGGAGGTCCTCGCTGTAGGTGCCGGGCGCCACCAGCAGGGTCTGCCCGGGTGCCGCAGCTCGAATGCCAGCCTCGACGGTCTGCACGGCACCCCGCTCCCCAGGCGCCACCCGCACCACGTCACTGGGAGCCACGACGGTGCCGTTACGCCAAGCGACCCGCATACTCACGCACCTCATCGGTCAGCCATCGTGTCCCCGTCGAACTATGTGGAGTGTCGACTCAGTTCCCGCGAATGAAGGTGATTGCTGCGGCAAACCGCAGATGAACCCCAGGTGCCCACCTGCTCGCTCGATCCCAGCAAGGGCACATCCGACCGACCGAAGAGCGGCCTGAGCAGGGATCGCCTCTTCGGGGGTTGCCTCGACTTCGGCGATAGTTTCGAACCCTTCGCCCCCTGCGCACACCGTCCGGCGGACATCCTGACAGCAACGACTGACAGCAGCAGGCTCAGCGAAGGGCCGCGGTGGCGTGAGTGACCAGCCAACGTTCCGCTTGCTCGTACGTCCAGCCGTTCTCGTCGAGCAGGGTGAAAAAGCTGGAGTATCCGAAGTAGAACCACAGGATGTCGGTCGCCTCCGCGACGGTCGTTCCCTCGCGTAGGCCGCCGACGTCGCGGAGCCGGACGGCGACGGCTTCGATGGCATCGCGGTAGCGCTTCGTTGCCACCCGGAGGTCCTCGGCCACCTCGGTGTGATGTGGTGCGGTGGTCAGCATCAGCCGCATGATGTCGCCGTACGTCTCGCGCATGGCGCGGACAGCGGATGCCGTGTCTCGCAGAATCTCGTCCGGGTCGGTGAGGGTCTCGTGCCGGGAGAGGGTCTGCGCCACGATCGGCGCTTGGCTCCACAGGTCGGCCAGCGTCCGGATCAGCCCTTGCTTGCCGCCGGTAACCGCGTACACCGTGGCCGGTGCGACGCGTGCCTCCACGGCGATGTCCTCGATCTTCGTCGCGAAGTATCCGTTGCGGGCGAAGAGCAGGCGCGCCGCCTCGATGATGGCGGCATGGGTGGCCGCGGCGTATTCAGCCCGGCGGCCCTTCGGTGGTCCAGTCATGGTCGCCTGAGCATAGCGTCTGTCATTCGCCAGAGTTGGGCTCTGTCGAGTAAACGACTACTCTGGCTAGATGAGTGACATGCTGACGTCGGGAACGGAATACGAAGCAGTTCGGACGATCTGGAACGGTGCGGTGACCAGCCGTCCGCTTGCCGTCCTCCGATGCGCCGACGGGGCTGATGTCCAGGCCGGGGTTCGGGCCGCCCGGGAGAAGGGTCTCCCGCTGTCGGTCCGAGGTGGTGGGCACGACTGGGCCGGTCGCGCACTGGCCGACGGCGGACTGACGCTCGACCTGAGCCCGATGCGGCAGGTGAGCGTCGACCCGGCCACCTCGGTCGCGACCGTGGCCGGCGGCGTCACCTCGGCCGACGTGGCCGCGGCCGCCCAGCGGGCTGGCCTGGTCGCGGTCACCGGGACGGCCGGTTCGGTCGGTATGGCGGGTCTGACGCTGGGCGGTGGTTACGGGCCGCTGAGCGGCCGGTTCGGGCTCGCCGCCGACAACCTGTTGTCGGCCGACGTGGTGCTCGCCGACGGGACGCTGGTCACCGCCGACGAGGAGAACGAACCCGAGTTGCTCTGGGCGCTGCGCGGCGGTGGTGGCAACTTCGGCGTCGTCACCACCATGAGGATCCGGCTGCACGCGGTACCGGCGATCCTGGCTGGGATGATCATGTTTCCGTTCGACGTTCTTCCGCAACTGGAGGAGTCGCTGCTGCGGGGTCCGGACGAGCTGACCGTGCAGGCCGGCTTCATCACCGCCCCGACCGGAGAGCCGGCGCTCTTCGCCGCACCGACCTGGTGCGGCGATCCCGAGGTCGGCACCCGGGTGCTGCAACAGCTCACCGAGCTCGGCGAGCCACTGATGGCGCAGGTCGGCCCGACCACGACGACCGACCAGCTGGCACAGATCGACGCGATGTTCCCGGCCGGTCGCCACGTCGAGATCGGGACGCGCACAGTCACCCAATTGGACCGCCCGGTCCAAGAGGTTCTGCTCGACGCCGCACGCGCCAAGACCTCGCCGCTCTCCGCGATCTCGCTGCACAGCCTTCATGGGGCAGCCGCCCGCGTCCCCGCCGACGCCAGCGCGTTCCGCAACCGGACGCCACACCTGATGGTCGAGACCATCGCGGTCTGGGAACCGGGAGATCCCGCTGAGGATCAACACCGGGCCTGGGTACGGGGCACCGATCGCCTTCCGGGCGGCTACCCCAATCTGCTCGGCCCGGACGACACCGAACGTACCGCCGCCGTCTTCGGGCCCAATGCCGAGCGCCTGCTCGCCCTCAAGAAGCGGTACGACCCGGACCTCGTGTTCCACGCCCCGGGGCGGCTCTGACGGCCCACATCGGCAGCACCCTGGCGCCACCCGACCCGGGCGGCGCCAGGGTGTCGAGAAAATACCGTCGAACGGAGGTACGCAGTGGGCTGGAGCACTCGGGAGATCGCCCAACTCGCCGGCACGACACTGCGAGCGGTGCGCCACTACCACGACATCGGCCTGCTGGTGGAACCACATCGACGCGGCAACGGCTACAAGCAGTACGGGGTGTCTCACCTCGTTCGGATCCTGCGCATCAGGCGTCTGACCGACCTGGGGTTCTCGCTTGCCCAGATCGCGACCATGGATGACGCCGACGACCACCCGGTGGAGGCGCTGCGCGCCCTCGACGCCGAACTCGAGGCGACCATCGAACGTCTGCAACGCGCCCGCGTCGAACTCGGCGTCATCCTGCGGCAGCCCACACCTGCGGAACTGCCACCCGGTTTCGCCGCACCCGATGCCGTGGCGAGCATGCCGCAGGCCGATCGTTCGTTCATCGTCGTGTTGACCCGGGTCCTGGGTGCCGAAACCATACGGGCCTGGGCGGAAATGCTGCGCGAGCCGGTCACCGACCCGGTAGCCGAGCAGTTCAGCAGGCTTGCCGCGGATGCCGACGAGCAGACCCGCGCCGCAGTGGCCCGGGATTTGGCCCCCTACGTGCGGAAGCTGAACGCGGAGCACCCCGAGGCGAAGATCACGAACGCCGGCACCCGGTACAGCTCGCGCCACGTCGAGCGCGCCGTCAGCACGGCACTGACGGAGCTCTACAACTCCGCGCAACTGGACGTCCTGCGGCGCACCAACCAACTGCTCACCGAACCGCACGACTGATCGTCCGCGCGGTCCGCACCGCGCACCCTCAACGGCCGCCCGAGACGTTGTCGTGCCGCTGCCCGTTACGGGCGAAGCGTTGCAGGATCCGGACGTACAACAGGCTCATGCAGCCGCTGAGGGTGGCGACGACGATCGCCGCCGGAACACGTCCGGGACTGGCGATGTCCGCCACGATGGACATCGACACCATGAACGCGACGATGCCGAGCGCGGCGTAAACCCTCTCCTGCATGTCCGCCCAGCGTCGCATCGTGCGGCTGGCTGGTCGGTCGATGCTGGGGATGTCGAAGAACAGTGCGATCAGCAGGACGGGAACCACCTGCATCGCACCCTCGTAGAGGACCATGTTCATGCCTTCCCGGTTCGTTCGAGGGGGTGCCGGGGCGACGGGTCGGTGCCCGGCCCCGGCTCGCGGGTAGGGCTCAGCACCCGGTCATCCGCTGGTCTGGACAAACCCACGCGTGGCGGCGCGACCCCACCGTGCGCGTGGCACGATGTCGCGACCCTCGTCGCGGCGTTGACGTTCGGCTCGCGTTCCGCCGTGCAGGGCGTTCCAGATGACACCGGTCGGCGGCCGACGAACCAGCACCGAGGCGAGCGTGACGACGAACCCGGCCAGCGACGCCCAGATGCCGATCACGAAGAAGTCCCGTGCGGAGCCGGTCCACGCGACGAGTCCGGCGGCCACCGCCATTCCCAGCAGGCTGCCGATCGCGAAGACGAAGCGCTCTTTGCGCAGCAGCCGGAAGATGAACAACGCCAGCCCGGTCGCGATGGAGACGGCGATGGCGACCGGCAGCGACAGCAACGCGTTCGCCGTTATGAACACGAGGACCGGGATCGTCGAGTAGGCGAAGCCAGCGAGACCGCCCATCTGGTCCAGGACGGTCTGCTTGGGGACCGGGCCAGCGTGGCCGGGGCGGGCAGGCCCGTGCGAACGCTCTGGTGCCGTAACGGGTTCTCTCTCGTCGATGCTCATCGGAGCCATTAGCCGGTATGCCGCAGCGGCATGCTCAAGTCCGCACGGCATCGCTGTGGCCGACCTCACGGGCGTACGAGCTGATCGCCTCGCCGCAGCCAGGCCGCCTTGCCTCAGCCGGCCTGTGCCCGGTTGAGGATGACGTTGACGCGCTGCAGGACGTCGATCTGCGCCGGGTTGTACAACTCGGCGACCGCCTGGAGGAAGACCAACCAGTTGTCCGGCCCACTGCCCGCCGCGCCCTGCTCGGCCAGTTCCCACAGCCGTGGGTGCTTCTGCAATCTGCGGTAGACGTCGGGGGCGAGTCGCTCGGTCAGTTCCTGCCGGGTTTCCTCACTCGCGTCCTCGGTCAGCGCATAGAGGTCCTCTTCGGCCGTGGTGGCGGCCGCGGTGGACGTCTTCCGCAGGGTGTCCAGCATCTGCGGATCGATGACCCGCGAGCAGACGAGCAGGAACGCCTGTTCGCCCTCGGACAGGTCACCGGCGAGGTGACCGAAGCCGGGCGGCAGGTCGACGCGCTCGGGTTGTCGCAGGATGTCGACCAGCTCCTCGCGAATCCGTTGCTGGCGCTCGATACTGGCCGCCAACTCGGCGTCGAGGGCGCGGAACACCTGTTCCGCGCCCTCGACCGAGCCTTGCATCGCGGCGATGTCGGCCAGCGAGACGCCCAGGTCCGCCAGGCGTCGGATCCGCAGCAGCTGGATGAGATGCCTGCTCTGGTACTGCTTGTAGCCGTTGGTCGCGCGCTCGGGCTCCTCCAGCAGTCCGATGCTGTGGTAGTGCCGCACTGTCTTCAGCGTGGTGCCGGCGATCTCGGCCAGCTCACGCGTACTCCAGCCGCCCCTGAGCATCCGCATGCCCTCATCGCACACTGTGCCGTAGGGGCACAGTCAACGTCAGCGCTGGCAGGTCCGGTCACCAGCCGGCATCTTGCCGTCGACCAGGTACGACGTGGTGATGTTCAGCGCGCAGGCGTTGTTGCCCGCCATGTATACGCCGTGCCCGCTCTCGTTGGCGGTGACCAGACGGGAGCGCTTTTCGAACTTTTCGCGCAGCAGCTTGCCGCCGGCGAGCGGGGTGACCGGGTCGTGCCGGTTCTGCAGGATCAGCACGTTGCGCGGCCCCTTGTCGTTCACCGCGACAGGGGGCTCGACGGGCTCGTTCTTCCAGTAGGCACAGGGGGTGATGTTGGCGCTGGCCGCACCGTACAGCGGGAATCGCTTGCGGTCCTGCGCGACCGCTCGCTGGTAGGTGTCCACGTCCTCGTCCCACTGGACGTCGTTGCAGGCGACGGCGAGGTACACCGTCAACGCGTTGTCGTTCGGGCTGGCGGCCGCATCCGCCTTCGCCTCCGGTGCCTTGACAGGGTTCAGGTACGTCTGCCAGATCTGCGCCAGGCTCGGGTACTGCACCTCGTTGTAGAGGTAGGCGAAGGTGACGGCCCGCAGGAGGGCGCCGGTGCTCCCGTCGGCAGCCGGCGTCTTGTCGAGCCGATCGGTGACGGTGAGGTAGGTCCGGCGCACCTGCTGCGGGGTGCGGCCCAGACCGTAGGCCTCGTGCCGATCTGCCGCCCACTGCGCGAAGTCGGGGAACGTCTGCTCCATGCCGAGCGCGTACCGCCGCAGGCCGTCCCGGTTCAGGTGAGTGTCGCCGAGGTTGCTGTCCAGCACGACCCGGTCCGTGGTGGCCGGGAACATCGAGGTGTACGCGGCACCCAGCGCCGTGCCGTAGGAGGCGCCGTAGAAGCTGGCCTTCTCCTCGCCGAGCGCGGCGCGGATCCGGTCCAGGTCACGTGCCGTGTTGGCGGTGGTGAAGTGGCGCAGCCGCCCCTCGGTGTCGTTGGCCGCGCAGCGTTCGGCGACGTCCTTGGCGATCTTTGCCTGACGGGTGACGGCCGCGTGGTCGGGCGCGTACGGCGGGATGTTGGACCAGTAGGCGTCGTCGGCGGTGAAACCGCAGCTCACCGGGGATGAGTGCCCGACACCCCGAGTGTCCATACCGATCAGGTCGTAGCTGTCCGTGACGCTGGTCGGCAGCCCTCGCGAGATCAGGAAGCCCGGCTGGTCCAGCCCGGTGCCGCCCGGCCCGCCCGGGTTCAACAACAGCACGCCGCGCCGCTTCTCCGGGTTCGTGCTCGCGATCCGGGACACCATGATCTCGATCTGGGTGCCGTCCGGGTCGCGGTAGTCCAACGGAACCGGCAGCTTCGCGCACTGCACCGGCACCTGCACCGTCGGCGGCATCACCACGCTGTCGGGGCACGCCGCCCACTGCGGCCCGGCTACGGGCTTTGCCTCCGCCGACTCCTCGGCCGTCGCCGGGATGACCGCGACCAGGGCACCGGTCAGTCCCAGCGCCCCCACCAGGGCGATACCGCGTTTTCGCATCACTTTTGCCTCCTTGTCCGGTCCGCTCTGTGCGGACTCGCCCCATCCGAACCTGTGCCCTCGGGGCACGGTCAAACGGACGCGAGGCATTCCGGTCGTCAACGACAAGATCACACCCGGGCGCGATTGAGTGTGCCGTTACGGCCGGGTGTCTCCTGGAACGCGCACCTTGTTCACATCGATTGACGTCGGAGGCACCATGACCTTGTTCGACTCCGGTCCGCCCACGGACCGGTTCAGCTCCGCTCCCACTCGGCGCGCCGGTCGCGTCGGCGCTGCTGCCGCGACGGCGGCGGTGCTCGCGTTGGTGGCCGCCTGCACGAGCACTCCGACCTCGGAGGATTCCGAGGCACAGCCGTCCCCTGCCGGCCTGGAGGTCTTCTACGAGCAGAAGCTGTCGTTCGGCTCGTGTGTGGGTTACGACACCACCTCGGCGCAGAAGAAGCTCTACGTCGAGCCCTTCGAGTGCGCTCGGCTCAAGGTGCCGCTGGACTACCAGGACCCGAAGGGCACGTCCATCCAGGTGGCGGTGCTCCGGCTCCCCGCACAGGGCGACCCCGGGCAGCGCATCGGGTCGCTGGTGCTCAATCCGGGCGGCCCGGGTGGATCGGGCATGACTCAGGCGACGAGCTTCAGCGCCGCGCATGCCAAGAGCCCGCTGGTGCAACGCTTCGACGTGGTGGGGTTCGATCCGCGCGGGGTCGGATCATCGACGCCCGCGATCAACTGTTTCACCGACGCCGAGCGCGATCGTGGCGAGGATCAGACCACGCTGCTGGCGTCTTCGGGGCAGTGGAGCGAGGACGACACCCGGCAACTGGCGGAGCGGTGCGCGAAGGGTTCAGGCGGGAAGCAGATCCTGTCCGCGGTCGGCACCCGCAACGCCGCCCGGGACATGGACGTCCTGCGCGCGGCACTTGGCGACGAGAAGCTCACGTTCGCCGGGCAGAGCTATGGCACCCGACTCGGCGCGGTCTACGCCGAGATGTTCGGCAAGAACGTCCGGGCGTTGGCCCTGGACGGGGTGACGGACCCCACCCTGAAGAACCCGCAGCGGCGGCTGAGCCAGCAGACCGGCTTCCAGCAGAGCTTCGACAAGCTGGCGGCCTCCTGCGCCGCCAGTAAGGACTGCCCGTTGGGTGCCGACCCGGCCCAGGCCACGGCGGTCTTCCAGAAGCTGGTCCAGCCGCTGATCGACAAGCCGGTCCCCGCAGGCGAGGGGCGCACGCTGAACTTCACCCAGGCCGTCGGCGGCATCACCGCCGGCCTCTACGAGCCCGAGGTCTGGCCCGTGCTCATCAAGGGCCTCACCCAGCTCAAGCAGGGCGACGGAACGCAGATCCTGAAGGTGGGCGACCTGTTCGGCGGTCGGGAGGCCTCCGGCGTGTGGACCAACTTCCTTGAGGCCAACCTCGCCATCAACTGCAACGACGAGGTACGCCGCACCCCCGAGGAGGAAGCCCGACTGCGCGCTGACATCAACAGGACCAGCCCGTTCGTGGACAGCGGCGAGAAGGTCGACGGAGTCACCCGCGACGCGTGCGAAGCCTGGCCCGGCGAGCCCAGTCTCGGCATTCCCTACGCCCAGGACGTCAAGGGCCTGCCCGCCACCCTGATCATCTCCGTCACCGGCGACCCGGCCACCCCGTACGCGGCCGGCAAGGTCCTGGCGGACGAGCTCGGCGGTACCGTGCTCACCGTCGAGGGTGCACGGCACACCGTCGCGCAGGACGGGATCAACCCCTGCGTCAACGCCGCCTTCGCCGCCTACCTCATCGATCTGAAGGTCCCCGGGAAAAACCAGAACTGTCGACTCTGATCAGGATCACTGATCACTGACGTGGAGTCGCCGGGAGCGCACCGGGTCATCGTCCTGCCGACCCGGTGCGTTCCGCCCGGCGTGCTCCGCGTGGCCCCGCGGCTCGACGTCCCGAGCTTCGTCAGCGAGTCCGCCGATCCACCCGGCACCGTCCGGTTCACCGGCCTGCCCGACCGGATGAAGGACGTCGAGATCTGGCTACCGCACAACGAGCACACCGAACTCGTCGCCCTGCGCAGCGACGCGCCCGTCGAACCCGTACCCGACCGGGGACGTCGGGTCTGGCTGCACCATGGCAGCTCCATCAGTCAGGGCTCCAACGCCACCAGCCCCACCGCCACCTGGCCGGTCGTCGCCGCGTCCCTCGGCGACGTCGACCTGGTCAACCTCGGCTTCGGCGGCAGCGCGCTGCTCGACCCGTTCACCGCCCGCACCATGCGGGACACCCGAGCCGACCTCATCAGCGTGAAGATCGGCATCAACCTGGTCAACGCCGACCTGATGCGGCTGCGCGCCTTCACCCCGGCCGTGCACGGCTTCCTGGACACCATCCGGGAGGGCCATCCCACCACGCCGCTGCTCGTCGTCTCCGCGATCTACTGCCCCATCCACGAGGACACCCCTGGCCCGGGCGCGTTCGACCTCGCGGCCCTCGGCACCGGACAGGTGCGCTTTCGGGCCACCGGCGATCCGGCGGAACGGGCGAGCGGGAAGCTCACGCTCCGCGTCATCCGCGACGAGTTGGCGCGGATCACCGCCCAGCGCGCTGCCGACGACCCGAATCTGCACCACCTCGACGGCCTCGACCTCTACGGCGAGCTGCCGCTGCCCGATCAGCTCCATCCGGACACCGCCACCCACCGGCGCATCGCCGAACGCTTCGCGAAGCGGGTGTTCAGCGCCGCCGGTCCCTTCGCGGGACACAGCTCCTGACCGGTCCGGGTCTACCGGTGGGTGGTCAGGCGCGGGCGATGCCAGATCAGCATGAACACCGCCAGATCCGTCTTCGACCGCATGCCGGATCCCTGTCAGGGTCGATTCCTGTCCACCGGCGCTGCCCGCGCCGGATCTCACGACACCGACAAAGGAGCTGTCATGGTATTTCCGACACACCGTCTGGTGACCGTGGTGGCAGTGGCGTCACTGACCGCCTGCAGCCCCTCCCATGCCGCCGAGCAGTCGACGCGGGACAGTACGGCAACGGTGAGCCCGTCCACCGCCGCTGACCGGGACCACGAGTTCCGGAAGCTGGAGAAGCGGTTCGACGCTCGGCTGGGGGTCTACGCGATCGACACCGGCACCGGCCGGACGGTGCGGTACCGGGCCGACGAGCGGTTCGCGTACGCCTCGACGATCAAGGCGTTGGCCGCCGCCGAGGTCCTCGACGAGACCACCGACGCCGAGCTGGACCGGGTGGTGCGCTACACGGCCGACGACCTGGTGACCTACTCACCGATCACGGAACAGCACGTCGCCGAGGGCATGACCCTGCGGGCCATCGCGGACGCGGCCGTGCGGTACAGCGACAACACCGCCGCCAACCTGATGGTGCGTCACCTCGGCGGGCCGCAGAAGTTCGAGAAGGAACTGCGCGAGATCGGCGACAAGGTCACCGATCCGGCGCGTTACGAGACCGAGCTCAACGAGGCGCGGCCGGGTGACCGGCGGGACACCAGCACGCCGCAGGCCATGGCCGGGTCCCTGCGGGCGTACGCCGTCGGTGACGCCCTCGAACCCTCGGACCGCGACATCCTCAACGGTTGGCTGCGGGGCAACACCACCGGCGGCGCGCTGATCCGCGCAGGTGTTCCCGCCGGCTGGGTCGTCGGGGACAAGACCGGGTCCGGCGGGTACGGCACCCGTAACGACATCGCGGTGATCTGGCCGCCGGACCGCGCGCCGATCGTCCTCGCCGTGCTGTCCAGCCGCGACGAGAAGGACGCCGACTATGACGACGCCCTCATCGCCGAGGCGACGAAGGTGGTGCTGGCCGGCTGGTGACCGGTTGACCAGCACCCACTCGTCGCCGAGCGCCCGCACGGACGTGTCGGACACCGCGGGGCGGCTGCGATGAACGACCCGAACGGGGCGTGGAACCGGTCGATGGGCCGCTGCCGCCCTGCACCCTATGGATCGAGGTTCCCTGGATGTGGAAACGTGACCACAAGGTCTTCACCAACGCCGCATCGCTGCTGATCTGCGGCCTGCTGGTCGGCGTGGTGGTCGCGGCGGCGGCCTTCCCCGCGGTGGCGATGTCCGGCCTGGCGGCGAAGGCCGGCGTCGAGACGTTCGGCGCGCTGCCCAAGGATCTGACGGTGGCCCGCGCGCCGCAGATCAGCTACCTGCTCGCCTCCGACGGGAAGACGCCGCTGGCGACGATGTACGACGAGAACCGGCGGGACGTGAAGCTCGCCGACGTCGCCCCGGTCATGCGCCAGGCGATCGTCGCCGCGGAGGACCACGACTTCTACCGGCACAACGGGGTCGACCTCAACGGCGTCGTCCGAGCCTTCGTCAGCAACCAGTCCCGCGGCGCCAACGGTCAGCAGGGCGCCTCGACGCTGACCATGCAGTACGTCCGGCTCGCCATCGCGTACTCCGCCACCCATCCGGCCGACGTGGTCGCCGCGACCGAGGACACCAGCGCCCGCAAGCTGCGCGAGATGCGCTACGCCCTGCAGGTCGACAAGGAGTTGTCCAAGGACGAGATCCTGGAGCGCTACCTGAACATCGCCGCCTTCGGCAACGGCGCGTACGGCATCTTCGCCGCCAGCCAGGTCTACTTCGGCAAGCCGCCCAGCAAGCTCAAGCTGGAGGAGGCCGCGCTGCTGGCCGGCATGGTCAAGGCGCCCAGCCAGAACGACCCGACCACCCGCAGCGGCCGCACTCCGGCCTTCGACCGGCGCAACTACGTGCTGCAGAACATGGTCACCACCGGCGCGATCGACCAGCAGCAGGCCGATGCCGCCAAGGCCACCAAGATGGTCGTAAAGGATAAACGCACCCCGAACGGCTGCGTCGCCACCAACCAGCGGCAGTGGGGCTTCTTCTGCGACTACTTCTACCGCTGGTGGCTGGATCAGGAGACCTTTGGCGCCACCACCTACGACCGGGAGCGGCGACTCAAGAGCGGTGGTTACACGATCACCACCAGCCTCGACGTGCAGGCGCAGCGCGGTGCGGACCAGGCGGTACGCAGGGCCAAGAGCGAGACCGCCGAGGAAGCGGCCATGGTCGCCACGGTGGAACCGGGCACGGGCCGCGTCCGTGCCCTCGCCGTGAACCGCACCTTCCGGCCCGACGACTCGAGGAACCCGACCAACCGGCCGCACAGCGACCCGAAGCAGCGGGCGAAGGGCGTCCCGGGCAACTACCCCAACACCATGAACCCGCTGCTCACCGGCGGTGACGGCATCACCGGCTACCAGGCCGGATCGACCTTCAAGATCTTCACCGTCGTCGCCGCCCTGGAGAAGGGCGTCCCGCTCAGCCACACCATCGACGCCCCACAACGATTCCGGTCGGAGTACGTCATCGACCGCGCCAGCCCCACCGCGTGTCCCGGCACCAACCTCTACTGCCCCACCAACTCCGACAAGAAGGCCGGTGGCGTGCTGAACATGTGGGGCGCGTTCGCCCGGTCGACCAACACCTACTTCGTGCCGCTACAGCAGCAGATCGGCGCGGAGAACGTGGTCGACGTGGCCAAGCGGCTCGGCATCCAGTTCCGGGTCGACCAGGAGGACCGGTGGGCCGGCGACCGGGAGGCCGCCCATGACTGGGGCGCGTTCACCCTGGGCGTCTCCAACACGACCCCGCTGGAACTGGCCAACGCGTACGCGACGCTGGCCGCAGACGGCACCTGGTGTGCACCGACACCGGTGCAGGAGATCCGCGACCCGGACGGCAACAAGCTGGACATCGCCAACCCACGCTGCGAGAAACGAATCAGCACCGACGTTGCCCGCGCCGCCGTCGACGTCGCCCGCTGCCCTGTCGGCGACGACTCCGCCACCAGTCGCTGCGGCGGTAGCCGGACGGCCCCGCAGGTGAAGACCGCCGTGGACGCTCCGGTCGCCGGCAAGACCGGCACCACCGATGCGGAGAACTACGCCTCCATGGTCGCGATGACCAAGCAGTACGCCGTGGCCGGCATCATGACCGACCCGGACTGGCCGCAGACCACCGTGAAGATGCGACACCAGCAGCGCGACGGCATCAACCCGCCGGTCTACGAGAGCCTGGCGGCGGCCATGCAGGGCAAGCCACGCATCGATTTCGCACCGGCGCCGACGGCACTGATCAGCTGAGCCACGCGGCCCGTACGTGGAGATGGCACGGGCGGTGGTGACGCAGCGTCACTGCCTGGCGGGCTCGGCAAGCGGTGCAATGGGATGTCAACCCCTTCGACGAGAGGTATTTCTCCAATGAACGCCCCACGATCCGACGAAGCCTGGAGGCCGATGGAGCGAACCGCTGTCTCAATCTCACGGTTGGGTGAGGCGGCTGACGATGTCGGCGGGAAGACCTTGCGTTTCGCTGTGCGACGTCAGGACGAGTCGTAGCGACCCGGCGTGCGTGACGACGCCGAGAATCCGTTCGTCGTGGACCTGCGTCGTCATCGTCGGTCCCCAGATCGCGACTGCGGACGGGGTGTCGGGCTCGGATACGCCCAGATTGGTGATCTCCAGGTCAGCGGTGGTGGCGGCGAGCATCGCTGCCTCTGCCTCCGCACCGTCGGCGGGGTTGAGCGAAGCCAGCATGAGTGCCGCGTCGCGGGCGGCGTCGCACGCCGCTCGTAGTTGCGCCGTCGCGTCCTGCGCGAGTGACCACAGCGTGCTGTGCGCGGTTGCCCGCAGCACCACGGTCGTCGCCGTGAAACGGTTGACGACATCGTCTTCGAGATCCAGCGCCGAGCGGAGGTCGATGGGAACGTTGATGCGGATGCTCTCGGCGCCGGTGCGGGCGGTGAGCGCTTGTGCGGCGGCGGCACAGAGTGCGGCCTGGACCGTTGACGCGTGGGCGCGGGCGGTGGTGCGAAGGTGTTCGGTCGTCGCGGGGTCGAGTTCGGCGATCTCGATCCTGGGCGCCGACGCGTCGAATGGACGAATCGTGGCGACGGTCGGCTCCGGCGCAGGCGCCGGAGCCGGGGCAACCGGCTGCTCCGCCTGCGGCAGGCGTTCGAGCAGGCTCTCCTGGTCGATGGGCAGCGGCCGGGCGGGGAGGGTCCTCGCGTCGAGGATGGCGAGGAGGTCGTGCGCGGCGCGGAGCGCGCCGCGTCCGTCGGTGATCTGGTGAGAGAACGTCAGGAGAACGGCGGTTCCCCGGTCACCGGAAGCGTCGCTCACAAGCGTTGCCCGCGCCAGCGGACTCCCGGTGGTGTCGACGGGACGCGTCTGCTCCTGCGCCGCCGCTTCGCGCCAGTCGCTCCCGCGGAATTGTCGGACCGGAATGGGCTCGGTCGACCCATGGAATGCCGGGCGATCGCCGGTGCGATCGATGCCGACGGCGAGCAACGGGTGCGTCTGCTGCAGGAGCGCGAGCGCGTGCGCCAACTGCTGGGCCGAGAGCGGCGAGGCGAGTTCGACGACGAGCGAGAACTGCACGGGGTTGCGACTGATGTAGAGGTCGATGATGTTTTCGAATGCCCCCAGCGGGCGCAGGAACGGGTGTGCGTTGGTGTTGGGCATGCTGTCCTTCGGATGGGTGTGCTGGATGGGTCGGGGTGTCAAAGCTCGGATTGCCCGGCCCCGGTGCGGTCGCTCGTGACGGCTTCGGCGGCGAGCCGGAGGGTGTCGGCCTCGAACTGGATTCGCCTCGCGTCGGCGGGGAGCGCCCGTTCGGTGAAGAGGCCGTTGAGGACGGTTGTCAGGAACCGGGCGCGTCGCTCGACGTCGTCCGCCGGGATCACGCCCTCGTCGGCGAGCGTGGTCAGCCATCTCTCGACACGATGCAGGCCCAGTCGCTCGAGCGCTAGGTACGCGGCGACCTCGTCGTCCGTCGGGTCGGACGCGATGTACGCCTCGTGGATCGCGCGCGAGTGCTCGCGCGCCCGCTCTCCGGTACCGACCAGGGCGAGCAGTTGCCGCAGGCATTCCACGAGGCGCTCCGCCGGCGCCCGTTCGGTGTCGAGGATGGGATCGCCGGGGATGTCGACGTCGTAGACGCCGGCGACGACGGCTTCGATGAGTGCTCGTTGCGTCGGGAAGAAGTGGCGGAGTGAACCCGTGCTGACGCCAGCCCGCGCGGCGACTGCTCGGACGCTCAGCCGAGCGGTCGGACTCTCCCCGAGCATCGTCGCGGCGGCGATCAGGATCCGGTCGCGGGTGTCCTGCCTCGTTCGTCGGTCCGGCATCGTCAGCACCTCCTCCCACCCCATTCCTATCACAATGTGCTAGCTTCGAGCGAGGTAGTACAGCGTACTAGTAATACGGTGGTTGATGACAGGAGGTTTCCGGGTGGCGTTCGAAGGATGGCGGGACCGTCGCGCGGCACGGCGCCTACGCCCTGGCAACGGTGAGCCGCTGCCGCGTTTCCGCTGGTGGCAGATGCTGACCAGGTCGGTGCGCACGCTGACGCTTCAGGCGCCCGACGGGACCACGTCCACCTACGCGGTCGACGTCCGTCAGCTGGGCGATCGCGACGATGGCTCGGTACGCGCGCGTCTCTACGTCAACGGTGCGCTCCATTCGCTCTCGACGATGCCGGCTCGTTTCCCCGTGCCGGGCGGTCACATCGAGGTCGCCGTCAACGCCTTCGGCTTAAACCGCTGCCACTACGTGCAGGCCGGCGGCACCGCGTCGCAGTTGACACCCCATCCCGCTTCCGCTGAGGGTCGACGCGCCCGCCTGCATCGGACCCACCCCGGGCTGAGCCGCCTTGTCGGCGTCACCTCGACACTGCTCGTGCTCGTCGGGATCTGCGTGGCGCTGCCACAACTCGTCGAGACGATTTCGCACGCTCCGCCGGTGGCGGACGCGCTCGGCACGTTCGATCTCCCCGTGCGCGTCCCGCTCGCGGTGAACCTCGCCGCTGGTATCGCAGCGGTCGTCGGCAGCGCAGAGCGTGCCCTGCGACTGCGTTCGAACTGGTTGGACGCTCTGGCGAGCTAAGCACGCGCCATCCCGCCTGGCTCCCACCGGAACGCCCCGCCGTGGTCCTTGCCCCGTACCTCACCCGCGAGGTCCTGCTCGCCCTGACCGGCCCCGGCAACGACGACAAGCCAGGCGCTGTGCGAGGCGCCGGCGGACAACGCCACGCCGGCCGAACTCGGGAGGACGATCGGAGCGAGCCCGCGTACCCTCAGCCGACTGTTCCACGGCGAACTCGGCATGACCTTCTACGAGTGGCGGACGCAGCTAGGCAGTGTCTTCAAAGGATCTTGGTGTCGGATGATGTAGCGCGTGGGTCGTCGCTACGAGTTGTCTGACGTCGAGTGGGATGCGCTGTCGCGGTATCTGCCGTCGGTGGTGACGGGTGGTCGGCCTCGGGTCGATGACCGGCGGGTGCTCAACGGGATCGTGTGGAAGATCCGGGCCGGGGCGGCGTGGCGGGATGTGCCCGCCCGCTACGGGTCGTGGGCGCTGCTGATCGACACATCCGTGTTGGAACAGATCCTGCAGCGCCCGGTGAATGCCAGCGATTGTTTGACGCTCGCCTGGATCACCAGCTCACTGGCCACTGTCGGCGGCGCGATGGGTTCTGGGCTGGAGAACGAGGAAACAGTCTGGGCTGCCGCCTACGGCTACCACCCCCAATCGGGCGGATGGCGGGACGAGAGAGGCAGGGCACGGTCGAGCGGCGCGAGCTGAGCGAGCGCACGCCCCGGGGTCGCGCTCCGGTGTGGGGGGCACTGGCGACGGCAGAATCAGCTGGTGGGCTGGAAGACGGCTCGCACGCATCCGTCAATTTTTTGTTTGAACATCTCGTAGCCGCGCGGCGCTTGGTCCAACGGCATCGTGTGTGTCGCGAGATGCTCCGTGACCAGCTCGCCGCGGGCCATCCGCTCCAGCAGCATGGGGATGTAGCGCTGTCCGTGCTGCTGTGCGCCGCGCAGCGTCAGCCTTTGTTCATCACCGCACCGAGCGGAAACTTGTCGACCAGGGCGGCGAACACGCCCAGGATGAACACGCTGCCGCCCTTGCGGCAGTTATAGATCGCCTCCCGTGCGGCGAGCGCGCGCTCGTCGCTCACCTCGTCCGGGACCGATGACGTCGCCACCAGCGCGATGGTGATCTCGCCTGGCCTGCACCGAGACGGCCGCTGGCCCTACAACATCTCCAGCGGTTGTGGGCCGGTAGGTGGCGGGAATGCCAGGTCGAGTGCCGTGAGGTCCTCCTCGGTCAGGTGCAGGTCGCGCGTTTCCGCGTTCTCCCGGGTGTGTTCCGAGTTGGACGACCGAGGGATGGCCGCAACCATGTCCTGCCTCAGCACCCAGGCCAGCGCGACCTGAGCGGGCGTCGCCCCGTGCCGCGCGGCGACCTGCGCGACCTGGTCGTGGCCGAGTAGTCTGCCCTGCTCGATCGGGGAATACGCCATCACCGGAATCCGGTGTTCACGTAGCCAGGGCAGCAGGTCGTACTCGGGGCCGCGGCGAGTGAGGTTGTACAGGATCTGGTTGGTCGCGCAGTCGTTCCCGCCCGCCTCAAGCAGCTCGGTCATGTCGGAGAGGTCGAAGTTGCTCACGCCCCACTGTCCGATATCGCCGGCGTCGACGAGTTCGGCAAACGCCTCGATCGTCTCCGCGAGTGGATGGTTGCCGCGCCAGTGCAGCAGATAGAGGTCGATGTGGTCGACGCCGAGTCGTTGCAGGCTACGGCGGCAGGCCTGCACGGTCCCCTGGCGGCTGGCGTTGGACGGCAACACCTTGTCGACCAGGAACACATCGCCGCGTCGTCCGACAATGGCCTCGCCGACAAGCTCCTCGGAGGCGCCATCGCCGTACATCTCAGCAGTGTCGATCAAAGTCATGCCCAGGTCCAGGCCAGCGTGCAGGGCGGCCACCTCATCCCGTCGCCTCGCGGGACGCTCACCCAGGTACCACGTGCCCTGGCCGAGCACGGGCATGGTCTGGCCGGACGGAAGTTCGATCGACGCGATAGGGAGAGTCATGTCGGCCTTTCCGAGGCCTCGGCGCCAGTGGGGTCAGTGCGCGTTACCCGCATCGACAGGAAGCAGTCTCCGTTGGGCGAGCTTTCCTCCGCGCAGACCCTGCCCGATTGGCGAGCAGGCCCATCCGTCCGCCCGTGCGCGGCCTTCGATGACCTGTTTCCCGGTTCTGACACCGGGAAGGCGACCGCGAGCGAACGATGCGCCGCCGACGGGGCGGCGCCGTGAAGGAAAGGCCGCCAAAATGGCGCAGAGCCAGCAGCCACTGACCGGCAAACGAATCGCTTGTCTCGCCGCCGACGGGGTGGAGGACGTCGAGTACACCCAGTCCCGAGCCGCCGCGGAGCATGCGGGCGCCGAGGTCCACCTGATCTCGTTGAACTCCGGCGAGATCCAGTCGATGAACCAGGACATCACCCCGGCCAACCACTATCCGGTGGACCGGACCGTGAACGACGCCAATGCGGCCGACTACGACGCCCTGCTGCTGCCGGGCGGGACGGTCAACCCCGACCGGCTCCGGATGAACCCACAGGCCATGGAGTTTGTCCGGGCGTTCTTTCAGCAACAGAAGCCGGTAGCGGCGATCTGCCACGGCCCGTGGTCGTTGGTCGAGACCGGCATGGTCAACGGCCGGACCGTCACCTCGTTCCCCAGTCTGCGGACCGACATCCGCAACGCGGGCGGGAACTGGGTGGACCAACAGGTACAGGTCGACAACAGCCTGGTCACCAGCCGCAACCCCAATGACCTTCCGGCCTTCTGCGCCAAGATGGTCGAGGTGTTCGCCCAGGGCGAGAACGTCCGCCAGATGGCGACTGCCTGATCGGGGTGAGGGCTCAGGATCCGGCGGATCGGGCCGGACCTGGGCCCCCACAGCGGTGGTCCCTGACGCCGCGCTGAGCAGGGATCACCTCCGTACCGCGACCGATGCGCGGATTGAGGTGTTTTCCGAGGGGTATGCGGGCCTCTATGGGTTGCGTACCGGACTTCCACGAGCCGGAATGGCTCGGCCGGGGTGCGACCGGATACGGAGGCTACCCGTGACTCAACCAGCAACCCGAGAGGCCGCCCAGGTCAGGCAGGAAGACGTGCGACGGCGAGGGCGCCGGCTCGGCTGGATGAGCCTCGGTCTGGGCGTGGCACAGCTGGCAGCACCGGACACGGTGCGCCGGATCAGCGGAGTGGACGACTCCTCGACATCCCGGACCGTGGTGCCACTTGTCGGGGCGCGGGAGTTGGTCCATGCGGCCGGGCTCCTGACGAGCCGGCGCAAGGGCATCTGGGCGTGGACCCGGGTCGTGGGCGACGCGATGGACCTGGCCTCTCTCGGGGTGGCCATCGCCCACCGTAGCGGGCACCGCCGGCGGCGCCTCGTCGGTGTCACCGGCGCCGTCGTCGGTATCACGGTGGTAGACCTGCTGACCGCCGTGCAGGCCACCCGCGTCACGAGGGTCGGTTCGGCGTCGGCGGTACGAGGCTCACGCGAAGGAGGATCCATGGAGCTGACAGCGACGACAACGATCCGCAAACCTGCACCCACGGTCTACGCGTTCTGGCGTGATCTGGACAACCTCCCCACGTTCATGGCACATCTCGAGACGATCCGTGCCACCGGCGACCGTACGAGCCATTGGTCCGCCAGCGCCCCCTTCGGCAAAAACGTCGAGTGGGACGCGGAAATCATCGACGAGGCGCCCGGGGAGAAGATCGCGTGGCGGTCCACCGGGAACGCCGACGTACCGAACGCCGGCACGGTCCGACTCGTACCCGCCCCGGATGGAGTCAGCACGGAGGTGCACGTCGTCATGTCGTACGACATCCCGGGCGGCGCGGTCGGCAAGGCGGTCGCCAAGTACTTCGGTGAGGAACCGCACCAGCAGCTCGACGACGACCTGCGCCGGCTCAAGCAGGTGCTGGAGACCGGGCAGGTGGTCCGCTCCGAGGGCGCCCCGTGGGGCAAGCGGGCCCGCAAGGAGTTCCCGCAGCGTCCGGCGCAACCGCTGTCGGATTCCGAGCTCGCGAAGGAGGCAGGCGCGTGAGGGCGAACACCTGGGCGGGCCGCAACAAGGTCAAGGTCCGCGACGTGCCGGACCCGAAGATCCTGAACGACCGCGATGCCGTCGTACGGATCACCTCCACCGCGATCTGCGGCTCGGACCTGCACCTCCTCGATGGGTACGTGCCCACGATGCAGGACGGCGACGTCATGGGCCACGAGTTCATGGGCGAAGTGGTCGAGGTCGGCCGGGGCGTCGACCCGGGTCGGCTGCGCGTCGGGGACCGGGTCGTCGTGCCGTTCCCGATCGCCTGCGGCGCGTGCGGGGCCTGCGCCGCCGAGCTGTACTCCTGCTGCGAGAACTCCAACCCGAACGCCGGCATCGCCGAGAAGATGTTCGGCCACCCGGTCGCCGGGATCTTTGGCTACTCGCATCTGACCGGCGGCTTCGCGGGCGGCCAGGCGCAGTACGCGCGGGTGCCGTTCGCCGACGTCGGTCCCCTGAAGATCGAGTCGGACCTCACCGACGAGCAGGTGCTGTTCCTCTCAGACATCCTGCCCACCGGCTACATGGGCGCCGAGATGTGCGACATCCAGCCCACCGACGTCGTCGCCGTGTGGGGCGCCGGTCCGGTCGGGCAGTTCGCGATGGACAGCGCCCGGGCGCTCGGCGCCGCGAAGGTCATCGCCATCGACAAAGAGCCGTACCGTCTGCAGATGGCCGAACGGGCGGGCCACACCCCGGTGAACTTCGAGGACGTGGACGTGCGGTCCCGACTGCTGGAACTCACCGGTGGGCGGGGACCGGACAAGTGCATCGACGCGGTCGGCATGGAATCCACCCACGGTGCCGCGCACGTGCACGCCTACGACCGGATCAAGCAGGCAGTCCGCTCGGAGACCGAGCGCCCGCACGCGCTGCGCCAGGCGATCCTGTCCTGCCGCAGCGGCGGCATCGTCTCGGTCATCGGCGTGTACGGCGGCTTCCTCGACAAGTTCCCGGCCGGAGCGTGGATGAATCGGGCGCTGACCCTGCGTACCGGTCAATGCCACGTGCAGCGCTACATGAAACCGCTGCTGCAGCGCATCGAACGGGGGGAGATCGACCCGACCCGGGTCATCACCCACACCCTGCCGCTCGACCAGGCAGAACGCGGCTTCGAGATCTTCAAGAACAAGCAGGACAACTGCGAAAAGGTCGTCCTCAAACCCTGACCACCACCCGCATCCGGCCACTGCGGCACGCCCGGTGGCCGGATGCGGCGTCTGTCCGCGGGCACCGATCTTTACGGACGGCCTGCATTCGCAGCCCCGGCTCTCCATCTGTTTGCCATAGACGACCCTGGGTAGGCGCAGTCGGTGAGCGGGCCAGACGCAGACCTAGGCACCCGGTCAGACACCAGCCGAGCGGTGGCGTTCAGCGACGCCATCTTCGCCATCATCATCACGTTGCTGGTCCTGGACCTGCGGGTGCCGGACGTTCCTCCTGGCCGCCTCCTGTCCGGCCTCCTCGAGCAGTGGCCCTCGTACGGCGCGTATCTCGCGTCCTACTCGTATGTGGCCGTCGTCTGGCTCAACCACAAGGCGGCGTTCAACCGCATCCAGCAGGTCGATCGCGGTCTGCACTGGATAAACCTGTTCGTGCTGTTCAGCACGGCGCTGCTGCCGTTTCCGACCGCCGTCGTGTCGGACGCGCTGCAGGAGCACAACAACGCGGACCAGCGGGTGGCTGTCGCCTTCTACGCGCTGATCGGCGCGTTGCTGTGCGCTACCTGGCTGGCGTTCTACCACTACCTGGCAAAGAATCCGGACCTACTCAAGGACCAGGCCAAGGGCGGCTTCTTTCCCGTCGAGCGGTTCAGAGCCCTCGCCGGGGTCGTCCTGTACGTCCTCGCGGGGTTGGTCGGCTACCTGGTCGCGCCGTTGATCGGCCTGGCCATCTTCGTCCTTCTGCCCGTCTTCTACGCCATCACCAGCGCTGGCCTGTACCAGTCGCCCGTGACCCGACGTATCACCCACAGTCCTCCGCCACGACCCTGAGGACGGACGAACCGCCGTTTCACCCCGATTGCGGCGGGTACCCGCCGCAATCCGGTTCGAGAGAGGATCTGAGGTGAACTACAGCGAGTTCATTCAGTCTGTGGCAGCACGACCCAAGGTTCCGCCCGAAAAGGCCGAACCGATCACCCGCGCCACGCTTGAGACCGTGGCAAGACGGATCACCGGTGGCCAGGCGAGGGACCTTGCCTCCCAACTCCCCGAGGAGCTACGCGGCCTGGTGTCCAGGCCCACCGAAGATCCGGAACGGTTCGGCCTCAGCGAATTCCTGGAACGGGTGCAGTCCCGGGCAGGGGTGGATCACCAGGTGGCCACCGATGGAGCGCGAGCCGTGTTGGACAACCTCCGTGAGGCTGCCAGCGCGAAGGAGTACGGGGACTTCGTCGACCAGCTGCCGCAGGAGTTCTGGCAGTTGACCGGGCCGGGGTCGGGACAGCTCCAGCCCCGCCGGATCGGCACCTAATCCCGTTCGGACGTTAGGCGAGGCCCGAGGAGTGCGTGATGACCGAACCGGAGAGCCGGGACACGGGCGCACGGGAGTCGCCGGCGCAACCGCGTGAGCGGGTTGATGGGCAGCGCGACGCCGAGGAAGGCGCGGAATCCGCCAGGCGGGGTGAGAGCCGCAGTGTCGGCGCCGGGCCGACGGATGCCGAGCCCGGCGAACGCCCCCTCGTCCCGGAGAGTGGTGCGCACGGCCTTCCTCAGCCGGCTGGTGTGCGCATCAGCAAGATGATGTCAGAACCGGACGTCGTCCTCCAGATCCCGCAGGTCAAGGTTGAGCAGATCTACGTCGAGGTAGACGATCTGGACGCCTCTGTTTCTCTGCGAGCACGGCTGGGCAGCCTGCTTCAGCTGGACGTGGGCGTTCAGGCGCATCTCGGCACGGTGAAGGTCGACATCAAGGGCGTCGAGGCCGAGGCGATGCTCGAGGTTCGGCTCGATGAGCTCCGGGGCATTCTCGACAGCGCCCTCCGCACGATCGAGCGCAATCCCCAGATCATCGAGTCGTTGGTGAAGACGGTGGACAACGCAGTGAACGAGGTCGGGCAGACGGCGCAGGAGGCGCTGGGACCCAATGGACCGCTGTCGCAGACGCTGCAGCAGGCGACCCAGCAGGTCGGCCAACAACTCGGGCAGGCCACCCAACAGCTCGGGCAGAGCACCCAGCAACTTGCGCAGAGCAGCGGGACAGTGGCTGGCGGCGGCGTGGGGGGTCTCGGCGGAGTGCTGGGAGGGTCTCCGGCCCACGCCGCGTGGCAACGGATGAAGAAGATCGTCAACAGCAGCCAGCCACTGAGGCAGGTCACGACGTGGCTGGCCGGACCGCAGGGGCAGCAGCCGCCGAGCTGATCGACGTCTGCCGTGGTGGTGGCAGAGCAACTGACCAGGTCACGCCACTGCCCGCTGCCCGGGGGTCACGACTGGCCCAGATTGGAGACCAGGTTGACCGCGACGGCCAGGATGCCGGTTCCGAAGGTGTAGGAGAGCAGCGCGTGCCCGAGCGCGATCCGGCGCACGCGGTTGCTTGTCGGTTCGTTCTCGCCCGGGGCGTAGGACATGCCGACTGTGAAGGCGACGTACGCGAAGTCGGCGTACGCCGGTGGATCGTCCTGCTTGAAGTCGATGCCGCCATCGTGGCGGTAGTACAGCCGGGCGTATTTCAGTGCGAAGACCGTATTCACCAGCGCCCACGCCAGGACCACCGCGACGACGCTGAGGATCACCAGCGTGACAGCCACCACGTCCTGCCGCTCCCAGATCGCCGACCTAGTCCAAGCGCTCGGCGACATCGCCACCGTGCTGCGCGACGCCGACCCCGCCGACAAAGCCGAGGTCTACCGGCAACTCGGACTCCGACTCACCTACCAGACCGAAACGCAAACGGTGCGCGCTGCAGTGGATCTCAGCGCGCACCGTGGGGTTATGGTTCGTGTCCGAGGGGCGACACGAACCCTTGCCCCATCGCCGCCGATCGCCCTCGCCACGACTCTGAGGCTCGCGCAACTCTATGCGGCCCGATAGCCTTCGTCGCTCGACACGGCAGCGACGCCTGACCGAGAAAGTCGATGCAGCCCCGCCGCGGCGCGGTTGAGCGCCACGGCGGGACCCTACCCGGCTTCTGAAACACGCCTGCTTGAGCAAGACCTGTGGTCCTGGACCTTCCGTGGCCGGAGTAGTTGGCGCCGACGGGCGGCTCGAGCCCCGCAGAGCCCCCGGCCGCCGCCGTCAGGTCGCAAACCGACACCGCCGGGCGTCCGCAACGGCGGTGGACGGTGCGGGATCAGCCGCCGGTACCAGGACCACCGCCACTGCCGGGGTCTCCGCCGCCGCTACCAGAACCACCGCCACTGCCGGGGTCTCCGCCGCCGCTACCAGAACCACCGCCACTGCCGGGGTCTCCGCCGCCGCTCCCGGGACCACCGCCACTGCCATCCAGGTTGCCGCCGCGGTTGAGCCAGGCCCGAACTGATCCGCCGTCGTAGACGACGACGTAGTCGGCCTTGCCGTCGCCACTGATGTCGCGGAACGCGGCCTTGTCGCCGGGGTAACCGGTCTCGTTGACGAAGTACCGCTTCTCGGTCGGCGGCAAATCCGGATGTCGGATCCTGACGGTGGCAGACATCATCTTCGCGTGGATGCCCGCCGAACGATCGTCCCGATCGATGACCTCCCCCGTCCGGCGACACATCCCCGGCCTGCTCAGCCATGGTCCAGCCGTTCTTGCGCCCCAAGCCCAAGACCAGCCCGCACAGGTACTGACGCACCCGCAGCCGTGGTTCCGACCGGCGAAACCGAGGCCCGATCCGGGCATGCAGCCGGTCCAACTCCTCATGCCACCGATCAACATCAACGTCCGTCACAGGCAGACCAACGAACACGAGCCGAACTCGATTCGCCTACTGCCGTCGCAGTATTAATCCTGACCTCAGGTTGATCGGCGAGGATGAGCGCAAAAGCATCAACTGGAGGGAGCGGGCCGGCGTGCGGATCATGATCGCCGATGACGAGGCAGCCATCCGTGAGTCGCTGGAGCGGGTGCTTCAGGTCGAGGGTTACGGCACTAGCACCGCCGCCAACGGTCTCGCCGTGCTCGACGGGATCAGTGGCGCGGCGCCGGATCTGCTGATCCTCGACGTGATGATGCCCCGCCTCGGCGGGTTGGAGACCTGCCGGCGGTTGCGGGCGGCGGGTCGGGATCTGCCGGTGCTGATGCTGACCGCCCGGGATCAGGTCTCCGACCGGGTCGCGGGGCTGGACGCGGGCGCCGACGACTACCTGCCCAAGCCGTTCGCCACTGAGGAGTTGCTGGCCCGGGTCCGGGCTCTGCTGCGCCGCCGCGCGCCGGGCGACGACGAGTCGCAGATCTTGTCGTTCGCCGACGTCCGGCTCGATCCCGACAGGTTCGAGGCGTGGCGGGGTGAGCGGCCGCTGTATCTGACCCGGACCGAGTTCTCCCTGCTACAGGTTCTCGTGCGCAACGCGACCCGGGTGTTGACCCGCGACGCGCTGTTCGAGGCGATCTGGGGCTTCGACATGAGCACCACCGCCAACAACCTTCAGGTGTACGTGAGCTATCTGCGCCGCAAGATGGAGGCCGAGGGTGAGCCGCGATTGATTTACACGCTGCGCGGCTTGGGGTACACGCTGCGAGAGACTCCTCCGTGAGCAGGCCCGCCGGCCGGGAGCCGCGTCGGCTGACCCGATGGTGGCGCCGGCGGTCATTGCGGACCAGGCTGACGGTGATCGCGGCGACGGCCATCGCGGTCAGCGTGTTCGTGGCCTTCCAGGTGGCCAGCGAGCTGCTGGACTCGGAGCTGCAGGACAACGCCGAGAATCAGCTACGCGCGGACTCCCGCGTCCTGGCGACGACCGTGGAGCACACCGGTCTGGCGCAGGTCCAGCTACCGCCGTATCCCGGATCCGGTCGGCTGGTGCGGGTCATCCTGCCCGACGGTTCGACCCGGACGCCGGCCGGCCAACCCGCGCTGCCCCCCGTCAGCGGGCACGCCGGGCGCGTGGCGCAGGGCGCGTCGGCCGATCTGATGGAGTCGAACGACAGCGACGACGACGGCTACCTCATCTACACGCTGCGGGCGGGCGACGGCGCGGTCCAGGTGGCCCGCAACAGCGACGACAGCCCGATCAACCGATTCGGGTTGGGCATGCTGCTGATCGGACTGCTCTGCGTGGCCGGGGGCGCTCTTGTCGGGCGGACCGTGGCGCGGACCGGGCTGGCGCCGATCGACCGGCTGACTGCCGCCGCGGTTCGTGTCGCGCAGACCCGGGACCTCGACGCCGACATCCCGGACGAGGGCGGCGGGGAGATCCGGCGGCTGATCCAGTCAATTAACGACATGCTCGCCGCGCTCCGGGACTCCCGGCGGGCCCAGCGGCTGCTCGCCGAGGACGCCGCCCATGAACTCAAGACCCCGCTCACCAGCCTGCGCCTCAACGTTGAGCTGCTGATCCGACTCGATCGGCGCGGCACGCTGGACAGCGCACTGCCGGCGGAGAGCCGGACCCGGCTGCTCAACGATCTCGGTGCCCAGGTGGCCGAGTTGAGCACCCTTGCCGCCGAGCTGACCGACCTGGCGCGCGGCGACGTCAGCGACGAGAGCACCGAGCTGCTCGATTTCGCCGACGTGGTGGTGGCCGCCGCGACCCGGGCGCGTTCCCGCGTGCCCGACATCGAGGTCGCGCTCGACGTGACCTCCGTGTGGGTGAGCGGGCGTCCCGCTGCGCTCCAGCGGGCGGTGCTCAACCTCATCGACAACGCCGGCAAGTGGTCCCCCGCTGACCAGCCGGTCCAGGTCCGGCTCCGTGCCGAGGGCGCGTCGGCGGTCCTCGAGGTCGACGACGCCGGGCCGGGCATCGACGCTGCCGACGTACCGCGGGTGTTCGACCGGTTCTACCGTGCCGACAGCGCCCGGGCGCTGCCGGGATCAGGTCTGGGGCTGTCGATCGTGCAGCGGGTCGTCGACGCCCACGCCGGCCGGGTCACCGTCGCCCGGTCCGCACGCGGTGGCGCGCTGCTGCGGATCATCCTTCCGGCCGCCGCCCCGCCCGCTCGGATCACGCGGCTTACCGCGGGGGTGGACACGGTGACGCGCTGACCCGCTGCGGCACGGCGCCGGGACCGCCACGGCGCGCGGTGCCAGGACCCGCCGCAGCGGGCGGCGCAGGACAAGGGCGGCGGACACGGTGACGGCCGCCGGGCCATGACAAAGTTCCGGGACGGGCAAGAGCCCGTCCCGGATCTCGACTGTGCCGCCGCGCTCACCGTTGCGGCGCGGGCCCCTGAACGAGCGGCCGTTGATCGTCCGGCAGCTCCACCGGTCGGGACAACCGGCTCGGCCACCACATCCGCCGGCCGATCAGCAGGGTGAGGGCGGGCACCAGGACCGACCGCACCAGCAAGGCGTCGAGCAGCACGCCGAAGGCGACCAGGAAACCGACCTCGATCAGCATCACCAGCGGAAGTGAGGCGAGGACCGCGAACGTGGCCGCTAGCACCAGGCCTGCCGAGGTGATGACGCCACCGGTGGCGGAGAGGGCTTTGAGCATGCCCTCTCTGGTGCCGAGGCGCACGGTCTCCTCCCGGGCCCGGCTGGCCAGGAAAATGTTGTAGTCGATGCCGAGCGCCACCAGGAACAGGAATGCCAGCAGCGGCACCGAATAGTCGACGCCCTTGAACCCGAGGATCGTGTCGAAGACGAACACGCTGCCGCCGAAGGCTGCGGCGAATGAGGCGATCACGGTCGCCATCAGGACCAGCGGGGCCACGATTGCTCGGAGCAGTAGCCCGAGGACGATCAGGACGACGGTGAGCACCAGCGGGATCACCAGCTTCTCGTCGCGGGTGGTGGTGACCTCGGTGTCGAGGTTCTCCGCGCTCGGCCCGCCGACGATCGCCTCCGCCCCGTTCACCGCGTGCACGGCGGTACGCACCCGCTTGATCGTGTCATACTCCGCGGCGGTGTCCGGCGCGTCGGTCGGGAACACGGAGATGTCGGCCCAGCCTCCGCTGGTCTGCCCCGGGACGGCCAGGGCCACACCGCGAGTGCGCTGGACTATGTCGAGCACCCGCTCCTGGTGCGCCGGCCGCGTGAAGATCGTCATCGGCTGGCCGCCGAGCTCCGGGAAGTGCTGGCGGAGAACGGTGAAGCCGGTGACCGACTCCGGCGCGGACAGGAACTGGTCCTGCTCCCGCAGGGCGCCGGTGTTGCCCGCCAGCCCGATGGCGAGCACGCCGAGGACTCCGAGCGAGCCGAGCGTCGCCACCCACCGGCGGCGGCTGATGGCGGTGCCGAGCCGTCCCCACAGCCCCGGCTTCTCTTGGACGGCCGTGTTGAACCGCGGGATGGCCGGCCAGAAGATCCGCCTGCCGAGCACCACAAGCACCGCCGGGAACAGCGTCAGCATGGCCACCAGCGCGCACAGGATGCCGGCCGCGCCGATCGGGCCCAACCCGCTGGTGCTGTTCAGGTCGGCGACGAGCAGGCAGAGCAGGCCAGCGATCACGGTGGCCGCGGACGCGACGATGGCCGGCGCCGCGCCGCGTAGCGCGTGGACCATCGCGACCCGGACGTTCTCGTGGTGGTGCAGTGTCTCCCGGTACCGGGCGATGAGCAACAGCGCGTAGTCCGTGCCGACGCCGAATACCAGGATCGTCAGCAGCGCCGAGTTCTGGTCGTTGATCACGATGCCGAAGCCCTTGACGAGCAGGTAGACGGTCGCCATCGCGGTCAGTGCGGCCGCGCCCACAGCCATGAGCGGGATGAACCACAACACCGGGCTGCGGTAGGTGAGGATCAGCAGAAGCGTGACGACGACGACGGTGGTGAGGAAGACCTGCTGGTCGATGCCGTCGAAGACGGCGTCCATATCGCCGTCGACCGCGGCGGGTCCGGTCACGTCGAGTTCCAGGCCGGCGGGGCGGTCCTTCGCAGCCTCACGCAATGGGCCGACGATGGTCTCCGGTGCGCCGTAGGTCGTGCTCACGTCGAGGGTGAACATCATCGCCTTGCCGTCGGTGGAGGGTCTCGTCGGTGGGCCCTCGTCGTCACCGCCCGCCGCCGTCGCCTTCGGCGGGTACCGCTTGGCAAGGGTGTTGTGGTGGCGCTCGACCGACGCGCGGTCGGCGTCGGTCATGCCGCCGGCGCGGTGGTACACGAAGACGAACGTGTTGTCCTCACCGCCGGGGAGGCTGTCCTCCAGCACCGCCACCTTGGTGGACTCGGCGCTTGCCGGCAGGGTGTCCACGGCTCTGTCGGTGGTTACCGAGCTCAACTTCCCGCTCAGCGGCACCATGACCGCCGCCAGCGCCACCCACAACCCGATCACCAACCATGGCACCCACCGGCCTGCCAAGCGACCGGCCGGCGCTTCCCCGGGCGGCGCTGCCTTGACTGCCATCACTAGCTTCCTCCATACGGTTAGTTCGCTCATCTGATGCCGACTTCGTACCGAGCGAATCTGAGACGACCGTTAATGCGCCGCTCAGGCCGGGTGGCCGAACCAGGTGCCGAGCGCACGCCCCAGCGCGGTGGTGTCCAGATCCTGCGCGGTGGGCAAGGCCCAGGCGACGCAGCCGTCGGGCCGAGCGCAACGTCGCCACATCGCTGTGCCGACAACCACCGCCCACCTCGACCCCGAACATCACCCGGCCAGGCTCGGAGCGACCACCCGGGCCCGCCTGGTATCGCAAGCTCTCCAAAACTGGTCCGCGGTGCCAAGCAGGGCGCTGTCTGCGCTACGGCGCCACGGCGCGAGTTCAGTGGTCGACCTCGGCCCAACCGACGTCATCGACACAGAGGGCGCCGTCGACGTCAGGCAAAGCCTCGATCAGCCGCGTCCGCTGGTCTTCGCCGGGTGGGTACTCCACAGATCGGTGGTTCGCCGGCTGAGCTGACGGGCCAGCGGCAAGTCAGCTGTCATGCGGTGCCGGGCTTCAGCGGCCATCGCCTCCAGTTACTCGCCGTCAATACGCGGCGCCAGATGCCACGAGTCCTGCCAGATCCGGCCAGCGAGCAAGAGCGGAGGAAGGGCGCGCTGCCGACGACCCGGCGGGCGGCCAGATCAGCCCGGTACTCGGCGGCGGCGACTATCGGGCATCGCCACGCTATGGACGAGCGGCTGAATGGTCGCGCCGGCGACATTCGCCAGAGCGGCGTAGTCGAAGGCGGCCCGGCCGAAGCCAGGCCGCCCGCGCTAACGGCGTACGTCCTCGAGCGGACGCCCACCAACGTCAAGTCCTCTCACCTGCAGCGGCCACCGCGGCAAGCCTCAGGCATTCCATCTTTGTGGTCACCTAACAGCAACCGCAACGCATAGCCCTCGGTGTTGAACGAAGGCAGCCGCGACCGACATTGATCCAGATGGGCTAGATGGGCTCGCCCGCCACGCCACCTGAATCCGACGAGACCGTTGTCCTTAACCATGGAGAGAATCCCTGGCCGATAGTCGAACTGGCGGATAGACAGAGTCAGAAGCACATACTTCAGTGCGTCATCCTGACTGTCCTCCAAGTCGAACTCCGAGGGCTCCAATACGTCCTCAATGTCCGAGCAGTGTCAGCTCGAAGCACCCCCAACCGTCGCCGGCCTGCGCGACGAGCTTCCACGTTCCGGCGGCCGGCAACGGGATGCCGCTGGGGTACATCGCCTGCCCGGCGTCGTTGGTCGCCAGCGAGCCGGCGCTGTAGGTCTCGGTGCGGCCGCCGGAGGTCGCGGTCACGGTGAGCGCGGCGTTGAGCTGGGGGCGGGCCGGCAGCCAGAACAGCTTGCCCAGGTCGGGGCCGAGGTCAGGATGCCATTGCCGGCGGTACTCCACGAAGTCCCCGGCGATGAAGTCGCCCGAGCGCACCAGCGTGGCGTCGCCGGGCACCGCGACGCACTCGCGCCGGGCGCTGCCGGGCAGGCTCTGCTGGAAGGCCGGCACCGGCGGCGACACGGCCGGCGACGACGGCACCGGCGCCGACCCGGCCGGCGAGGCCGGGCCGGCGGCGGGCGGGGCTGGTGCAGTACACCCGCAGAGCACCAGTGCCACGACGAACAGCGGGATTGCTCGCACAGCGTTGCCTCTCTCCTCAGGCGGCCGGGGTCCAGATCGAGACCCGGCCGCTCCAACAGGCCATGAGCGTCGCGGTCGTGATGCATTGCGTCGGCGGGGAGGCGGCCCGGCCCAGCACGTGCACCGCTCCGGTCGCGGGGTCGAGCGCGCCGATCAGCGGCGTCCGGGCGGCGGTGACCAGGAGGTCACCGGCGGCGGTACTGCCGAGCACCGACCAGCCGTCGAAGCGCACGTCGACCCGCCCGGTCGCGGCGTCGAGAACCAGGCCGCCCGGCGTGGACCGGGTGGCGAGCATGCGGCCGTCGCCGAGCGGGCCCAGCGCGGTCCAGCCGGCCAGCCGCCACCGCACGCCGCCGGTGTCCGGGTCCAGCGCGGTGACGCCGTCGGCGCCGGTGCGGCACACCAGGCCGCCGCACCACTGGAGCTGACCACCGTCCGGCTCGGCCGGGTGCTGCCACAGCTGCCGGCCGGTCGTCAGGTCGAACACGGCGCTGCCCACCAGCTCCCCCTGGTCGGCCCGGTACGCCAGCACCCGCTCCGCGGCAACGTCGAAGCCGTCGACCTTCCCGGGCCGCTCAAGCGTGACGGTCCGCACGAGCGCGCCGGTGTCGGCGCGATGCACCCGCAGTACCCCTTCGGAGTCGAGCTCGGCGATCGTGACGCGCAGGTCGGCCGCGTCGGAGCCGACCGGGTCGATGGCCCGGGTGGTGCCGGGCGCCGCCGGCAGGGTCCAGCGCACCGTACCGGTGCGGATGTCGATGCCGGCCAGGTCGGGCCGGTCGGCCCGGGTGCCGCGGAGGTCGGCGACGACGACACCGTCGGCGCCGGCCGTGCCGTGCAGGACCGGTGCGTAGCCGCCGACCTGCCACACCGGCGCGCCGGTGCCGGCGTCCAGCGCGGTGAGCGTGGCCGGCTCGGCCTCGGCGATCACCACCCGGCCCCGTTCGGCGGCGACGAGCTGTGCGGCGCCGGTGACCGGTACGGCCCACCGCTGCCGGCCGCCGGGCACCTCGTAGGCAGCGACGACGGACGGGGCCAGCACGAAGACGGTGTGGCCGTCGGAGCGGACGTCGACGGTACCGTCGGGCGGCAGGACCAGCGAAGGCTTCAACGGTGCCGCAGCTTCGGCCCCGCCCGCGAACGCCAGCACGCCGACGGCCACCAGGACCGGGAGCCAGCGCCTCGTCCCGGGCGGGGCAGGGTCGGCGGTGGCGTCCAGGTCGATCACGGCGGCGGACGGCATGCGGTTAGCGTCTCACGAACCGGATGTGTTGGACCCGGTGCGGCAATTGCGAGCTTTTCACCACCGCACAAATTACGGTTATCAATATTGATGCTCATGATGCGACACCGTTACCGTCCACGGCATGACGGTGACGGGGCCCGTGCTTGCGGTGGCTGTCGGCGTCCTCGCCGCGATGTTCGTCGCCAGCGGGGTCCCGAAACTGCGCCGGCCCTTCGACAGCGCCCTCGCCATGGTTCGCTTCGGCGTGCTCAAGCGGATTCGGCCGGTCGCCGGGCGAGCGCTCGGCGGAGCCGAGGTCCTGCTCGGTGTCGCCCTCGTGGCGAGCCCGAGTCCGCGCTGGCCGGCCCTCGCCGGGGTCGCCCTGCTCGCCGTGTTCACCACGCTGGTCGCGGTGGCCCTGGCCCGCGGGCGGTCGTTCGAGTGCGCGTGTTTCGGTACCGGTGAACGGATCTCATGGGCCACAGTCGCGCGCAACGTGGTGTACATCGCGGCGGCCGCCGGTGTCGCCGCCGCGAGCCAACCCCCGGCCGACCGGCTGCTCGGGCTGCTCGCCGGGGTGCTCATCGTGTGCGGCTACCTGGTGTTGAGCACCATGGCGACCCTGCGGCCGTTCGCCACCACCCTCGACGGAAGCGGAGCGGCCGATGGATGAGGTGACGCTGCTGGCCGTCGCCGCGGTCTGGCTCGTGCTGCTGGGGTTCGGTGCGCTCGTCGTACGCCGGGAGCTGGAGCTGCTCACCGACCGGGTCGACAGCATCGGCCGCACGCCGATGGACGGGCTGGCGGTCGGCTCGTTCGCGCCCCGCGTGCCGGGCCTCGGCCGCGACGACGTCGTGCTGTTCCTGTTCGGCGACTGCTCGTCGTGCCATGAGGTCATCGACGCGGTCCGGCACAGCCTGCTGCCCGAACTGTTCCTGTGCGTCGTCAATGACGGTACCGTGCCCGGGTCCGGCGACAGCGTCGTGGCGAGCCTGCCGGCCGGCGTCCGCCGGGTCACCGGAGCCGACGCCCGCGGTGCGCTGGAACGGTTTCAGGTGCACTCGGCGCCGTTCGGGGTCGCGCTCGTCGACGGGATCGTCGCGGCCAAGGGCACCCTGCACGAGACCGGCGAGCTGGACCGGCTGGCCAAGATCGTGAACCGGCGCCGGCAGCTGCCGCTCATCGACGCCCCCGACGCCGGGCACCGGCACGACCATGAGCACGAGCCCGCGCAGTGAGACTGCTGACCGCAGCCGCCGGCGCGGCCCTCGGCGCCGGCCTCGCGGTGTGGGCCGGCGCGAACCCGTTCTGGCTGCTGCTCATCGCGGCGGTCGCCGTCGGCCTGGCCCAGCAGGCCCTGCCTTGAGGACCCAACGTGGTCGTGATGATCACACGCGCCCGCGTGTCCGGGTGCTTCGGCTCACTGACGGTTGCCGGTGTCGTCCTGCTGGGCGCGGCGATCACCGCCGGCCTGCTCGCCGGCGGCGTGATCGGCCTTGCCGGGGCCCTGCTCGACCCGGTGACCCGGCTACTGCTGGCCGGGCTGGCGGCGGTGACCGTCCTGCTGGGAGCCGCCCGGCGGCGGCTGCCGTGGCAGCTCGACCGGGAGACCGACCGGCGCTGGCTGGCGCATGAGGACTGGCGTACGGCCGCATACAACGGCTTCGCGCTCGGGCTCGGCTTCACCACGCGCATCGGGTACTGGCTGTTCTACCTTTTGCCGCTCGCCGCGTTCGCGATCGGCGACCCGCGGCTGTCGGCGCTGGGCTGGGCGGCCTACGCGGCCAGCCGGGTCGGCGGCTCGCTGCTGGTCTGGCGGGCCGGGCTGCAGATCGCCGGGCGCGGCCTGATCACACCGCTGCGCGCCGTCACCGACGCGGCCGCGTTCGTCGCGCTGGGCGGCCTGCTCATCATCACCTTGGTCATTCCCCTACGGGATCAGCTGCCCTGAGGCGACTCGGGGCCATGACAGAAAGGAGCGGATCGTGGGCGTTCCATGGTCCAGGCGCAAACTGCTCATCACCGGCTCGGCCGCCGCGGCCGGCGGGGCGGCGGCGGTCGCCGTGACCTCCCCAGCCGACGCGGCGCCACCACCGGCCCCCGGCATCAACGTCGTCGAAGCGGTCGCGGGCCGGCAGGTGTCCGTCCGGGCCCGCACGGCCCCGGCCGACCGGCCCCGCCAGTTCGACGGCGCGCTGCGGACCCTCGAGGCGCAGGCCCTCCCCTACGGCTGGGCCCTGCGCGGTGGCGACCTCGTGCTCGTCGAGGATTCCACCGGTACCGCCGTCGCCGTCCCACTGCACCGCGAGGTCAACGGCCGGGTCGCCAAGGTCGCCGCGGACGCGATCACCGTCGACGGCCAGCAGATCCGGCTCGACCCGCGGACGCTGCTCTATGTCGGCGAAGCCGTGGAGCCGCTCGTCGGCTTTACCGCCCACCACCTCCGGGCTGGCGACTCGGTCGCCCTGCAGTGCCTGGACAACCGGCGCGACGGCACCCTCACCGTGCACTTCATGCGCCTCCTGGCCCGGGCCTGATGGTGCACGTTGTCGCCATCGCGCTCGTCGCGATGTGCGTCGTGCTCACCGTCGCGTTCCTCGCCGCCCTCCGCGGCGTCGCCGAGCTGCGCCTGCGCCTAGCCCAGGACGACGGCGCGGCGGGGCCACCCAAACTGGTGATCGGGCGGCGGCTGCCGGACTCCGTCGTCGAGGCGCTGGCTGGCCTGGGCGAGCTCGGGCCGCGGTCGCTGGTCGTGCTGCTGTCGACCACGTGCGGCTCGTGCCTGCGGCTGGCCGGCGAGCTCGGTCGGGTGCAGGCGCCACTGGTCGCCTGCGTCATCGGCGAGCCGGGCCCGACGGCCGACGACGTCCGCGCGTCGGTACCGGCCGGGGTGCCGGTCATCGCCGGCGACGTGGCCCGGCAGATCCGCACCGACCTCAACCTCCACACCTTCCCGACGGCGATCGCGCAGCGCGACGGCTACATCGTCGCGACCGGCCAGGGCAGCGGCGCGGACGCGGCCGCGAACCTCGACCACCTGTGGCGGCAGGCCGTCCACGCAACCAAGGAGGCACACACATGATCCAGGAGCGCATCCGCACCACCCAGCTGACCCGCAACCGCTTCCTGGCCTTCGCCGGCACCTCGATGGTCGCCGCCGCCGTGGGGGCCTGGTTCCCGGGCCGGGCCGAGGCGGCCGTCCCCAACGGCTGCCGCGGCCTCGACGGCTGCCCGTGCTGCACCGGCTCCGGCTGCTGCGCGAAGAACTGCAAGGGCCTCACCATCTGCGGCGGCGCCCACTGCTGGCGCACCTGTGCCTACGAGGGCTCGACGCTGGTGAGCTTCAACTGCTGCGACTACAACTACACCAACAGCTCCGGCGGTACGAGCAGCTGCATCTGCCGCGAGAACTGGGGCTCCTGCTGACACCCGACCGGGCCCGGGGCCGCCGCTGCTGACGCCCCGGGCCCGCCGATCCTGTGGGCGGCCCGCCGGATCCCGGCAGGGCGGGGATGTTGAGTAGGCCTGTGGCCATCAGACCGCGGCCGGTTTCGATTCCGATCGGGATCGAACGCCGGTTGCGGCGCACTGCAGCAAGGGCGGCCAAAAGTTGGGCCAGGCCGTTCGCGTCGTCCGTCAGGCGTAGCTGGCTAACGAGCTGACCAGCCTCGTCGATCACAGCGATGTCGTGGTGGCACTCGCCCCAGTCCAGGCCCGCGTAGTATTTCATGATCGTCCAGTTCGACGAAGGAGTGAGGTCGTAGAGCTGGTCGGACGAAAAGCTGCGTGGACAAGGTCGAGCGGGGAGTCCGCACCCTCGATCGGCTCTCGACGATCGAGACGGTCGCCGGAGCGCTCGGCGTCGCCCCAGCCGTGCTGCTCGCCGGCAGGGCCCCGCGGCAACCCACGACCGACACCGGCAGCGTGGTAGATCGGGTAAGGGCGGCGCTAGCCCGCTACGACAGACCCGGCTCAGGCAGCAAAGACCAGCCGGCGCGTCGTTGGCGCAGCTCGACCACCAGGTGGGGTACGCGTGGACGGCTTACCGACGTGGTCATCTCCCACAGGCGTTGCGAATGCTGCCCGACCTGCTTATCCACTGCCGCCTGGCCTGCGACCCGCAAACGGGCAATGCGCCCGCCCCCGACCTGAATGTGCGGGTGCACCGGCTGACCGCTCAAGTGCTCGTCAAGCTCGGTGAGGCCGAGCTGGCCTGGCTGCCGGCCGACCGGGCGATAAGCGCAGCCACCGATGACCCATGGCAGGGTGGCCTCCGGCGCGGCCGACGGTGCTGCTATACGTGGACATCTCACCGAAGGCACCGCCGGGAAACGGGCGCCCACCGAGCCGGCAGACCATTCGCGGCCGCATTCGCTATCACTACCGGGGCAACGCGGCCGGGTCGACGCTGCGCCTGACGCTTGGCTCGCTCCTCGCCGGCGAGCTCGGGATTGGCTTACGGCGGGTCGGTAGCGGCAATCGGCTGACGTTCGGCCAGATTGCCGAGAAGCGTCGATGGCAGTTGTGTTTCACATCGTGACGACGAGCTTCCCGGTCGTGTGCCGGCGGACGAAGTCGACGCATGCTTGAGCGCCCTGGTCGAGGGTGTAGCGGCGCCCGATCGTGGCCGGTAGTTCGCCACTGACCGCCAGGTCACCGACCTCGCGCATCCCGCCGAAGGCGCCGTCCATGTCCAGCACGAAATGCAGCCTGACGTCGTCGCGGCCGATCCAGTCCTGCTGCGGTACCGGGTAGGTGATCGTGACGAGGCGTCCACCCGGGCGGACGGCGCCGGCAACTCCGGCAAGGTGGTCACTCGGCAGGGTCAGGTTGAACGCGACGTCGACGTCGGAGGGGTATTCGGATTCCGCGTATCCAATGGTCTTGTCGGCGCCGAGAGCTTGGAGGATGCCGGCGTCAGCGGCGGTCGCGGTGGCGATCACCCGCGCCTTCGCGGCGGCGAGCAGCGGGATCACGGCGGTCCCGACGCCGCCGGTCGCGCCGACGACCAGGACGGTTTCGCCGGGTTGCACCCCGGCGGTGGCCATCAGCGCCCGTGCGGTCAGGCCGACGGTGGGCAGGGCGGCCGCCTGCTCGATGTCGAGGCCGGCCGGGCGGTGCGCCAGGAACGGGGTGTCGGCCTCGAAGACCGCGTACTCGGCCAGCGAGCCGGTGCTCAGCGACGGCCGGGTCGCACCGGCCATCGCCCGCAGCGCCCGCGGTACGGCCTGGCCGAAGATCTCGTCGCCTACCTGGTAGGCCGTCACGCCCGCGCCGACCTCGCTGACCGTGCCGGCAAAGTCGTTGCCCGGCACGTGCGGAAACTCCAGCGGCACGACGCCCCGAAAATCCCCGCTGGGCAGCCGGACGTCCGCCGGGTTGATCGAGGCGGCCGCGATCCGGACCTGAATCTGTCCCGGCCCGGGCCGGGGTGCCGGCACCTCCGCCACCGCGTATTCCTCGGGCGGCCCGTAGCCGGTCACGACAACTGCCTTCATGAGCTTCCTCCACTAAACGGACCGAGCGGTCACGTTACCGGTCGTGAAGCTAGCAATAAGCGGACCGCCCGGTCAACTTGCTAGGGTGGGCAACGTGACCGCCACCCGCCCGTTGCGTGCCGACGCCGCCCGCAACCGAGGGCTGCTGCTGGCAGCCGCCGCCGACGAGTTCGCGGAGCACGGTTTGGACGCCTCAGTCGCCGACATCGCCCGCCGGGCCGGCCTCGGCAAGGGCACCCTGTTCCGTCACTTCGCCACGAAGGACGACCTGCTCGCCACGATCGTCCTCGACCGGATCGACGAGCTCAACACGGTCGGCGAACAGTTGCTCGACGCAGCCGACCCGGGCGCCGCGCTGCTGGAGTTCCTCACCGTCGCCGCGCATCAGCGACAGCAACGCGACCTGTCGTTCCTACAGGAGGCCGGCGAACTGAACGCGGACGTGACCGGAGCCCGCGAGCAGATGTTCCGCACCGTGCACAAGCTTGTCGACCGGGCTCGTGAACACGGCGCTGTACGAGCCGACGTCACCGGCACCGACGTCATCCTGCTGATGTGCGCACCCAACTACGTCACCAGCTACGCGCCGGACGCCCCACCCGACCTGTGGCGGCGATACCTCGCCATCATCTTCGACGGCCTACGCCCGGAAGGCGCCCACCCACTACCCCACCCGCCGCCAGCCGCTCCTTGACGCTCAACACAGGCTCAGGCCGCCGATGCCTGCTGACGCCTCTGGGGCTGCTCGGCTGGACGTACTCACCCGCCCTCGACGCTGGCGCAGATCCCGCACTAGTCACCGGTTGGATCACCCGAACCCAGGCCGAACGGACACGAGCCGAATCTGATCTTCAAACGACCCAGCAGACAGAGCCACGCCGGATGAGCCGCTCCCAGATCGCCGACCTGGTCCGAGCGCTCGGCGACATCGTCGCCGTGCTACGCGACGCCGACCCCGACGACAAAGCCGAGGTCTACCGGCAACTCGGACTCCGACTCACCTACCAGACCGAAACGCAAACGGTGCGCGCTGCAGTGGATCTCAGCGCGCACCGTGGGGTTATGGTTCGTGTCCGAGGGGGGACTTGAACCCCCACGCCCTATACGGGCACTAGCACCTCAAGCTAGCGCGTCTGCCATTCCGCCACCCGGACCTACACGTTCAGCCTACCTCGCCGACCCAGATGATCTTTCCACCCGATGTCGGTACGGCGGGCCGCACGGGGAGTTACTGTACACGCCGCTCGTGGATCATGCACATCGCCTTAAGCGGTCTCTCTCTCGGCGCTTCCGCCGCTGCTCAGACGGCCTCGCACACGCTCACCGACACCCCGCCAGGGCGTGTCCGGGTAGCGTCAGGCGGCCCTCTGACGGCAGCATTGCCACGTGTCCCATCCCTCCCCCCTGGCAGGCGCCCAGCACCGGGCCCTCGCCCTGCGCGCCGCGGGCGACCTCAGCGCCGCCCGGCAGCTGCTCGCGGAGGCCGTCGGATCCGCTCCCCCGCCGTACGGCGACGACCATCCCGAGGTGCTGCACACCGGGCACCTGCTGGCACGGCTGCACCGGGAGGCGGACGACCCGCTCGCCGCGCGTCGGGTGCTGGAGGAGGCGTTCGCGGCGGGCGAACGGCGCTGGGAGCACTCCGACCCGGTGATGCTCGCGCTCGCATTCGAACTCGCCGAGGTAGCGGAGGAGCTGGGCAACCGGCACGAGGCCCGCCGCAACTACACCCGCGTCGCGACCGCCGGGCCCGCCGCGCTCGGGGAGCACCATCCGGCGGTACGCGCCGCCCGCGACTACCTCGGCCTACCTACGTCGAAGGCGCAGGGGGACGGCTCACCGCCGGCACCCAATCCGGCCCCCTCGACGACCGAGTCCGGCACCCGGTCGGCACTCTCCGGCCCGACGCTGTCCCTGGCGACCCTGGCCGCGATGCGGCCCTCCGCTGGTGGCCCGTCGGCCGCCGCCTCACCCTGGGCTCCGCCGCAACCGCCGGCCACGCCCCGGCAAACCCCTCCAGGGGTACGCGCACCCGCCGCGACCACCTCACCCAGCAACGCCGCCGCAGCGCCGGCTCCAGTCCCTCGGGTGACACCCGTCCAGCCGCCACCTCCCGCGATCGCGCCAGCGCAGCCCGGCCCGCCGCCACGAGTACCCGCACCCGCGGTGCCACCGCGTCAACGCGCCAACGAACAACCGCCCGGCCCCGCAGTGCCACCTCGTCAACGCGCAGCCGAGCGACCTCCCGAGCCTTCCCGGCCAGCGGTCGGCCCGCTGCCCCGGCCGAGGGCCGAAGGCCAACCGACGCCGCCGGCCAATCAGCAGCCACCACACCGACCTCCGGCCGGGCCGGCCGTAGCGCCGCGTCAGCGGGAGGGCGACGAAGCACCCCATCAGGCGGTCGACGTTCCACACCAGCCGTCGACCCCACCCACCCCGGCGTCGGCGGCCACCTCGGCAGCACCGGCGGTGCCGGCACCCCGCTGGGACGACCCCACGATCCAGGTACGGCAGATCGAGCCGCTGCTCGCCGAGGAAGCTGCCCGAGCCGCAGCCAGGCCAACCGGGGCGAGCGGATCGGGCAACGTCTCCGGCGTCGAGGCGACATCGTCGGGCAGGCAGTCCCCGACCAGTAACCATCCAGGGCCGGCGTACCCGGTGAGCGGACCACCAGCCCACCCGTACCCGGTGTCCGGACCGCCTGGCAATGGGCAACCCGTGTCCGCACCACCCGGGCACACCTACCCGGTGTCCGCTCCGCCCGGTTTCCAGCAACCCGTCTCCGGGCCGCCTTACGGACAACCCGTCTCCGGGCTTCCGGTGAGCGCGCCACCCGTACCGCCGTGGGGGTTGACCGCGCCGCCGTGGAGCAGCAGCGCGCCACCGCAACCACTGGCGTCTCCCGGTGCGGACTCCGCTGACCGGTCCCCGATGGACGCGGACGGCGAGTTCGGGCTGAGTGCTGTCGATGCCGCGGTGGTATCGCCACCGCAGGCCGGTGTCGCGACGTCGGCCGAGCCGACTCCACCGGCCTGGTCTCCGGAGGCGGGCGCCGAACCGGCGATGCCGCCGTCAACCGCGCCGCGACCGGCCCAGCAGTACCACCAGGACCAGTACCCGAGCCAGGACCAGTACCCGATCCAGACGCCGTACCCGGGCCAGCAGTACCACCCGACGCAGGACGCGTACCGGCCCACGTACACCGATGAGGGCGGGTCGACGGGCCGCAACCGTGCGACGCTGATCGGCGCGGTGGCGGCGGCCGGGGTGGCTGTCGTGGCGGTGGCCGGCCTGGGCGCGGTGGTGCTGACCCGCGACGACCCGCCGCCGGTCGGGACCTCGCCGACGGCAGCGGCACCGACGGCGGCCGGGCCACCGCCGGGCGACCTGAAACTGCGGGACGAGTCGACCACGATCACGTTGACCTGGACGGACCCGTCCAACGGTGCGGTGCCGTTCATGGTCGCCGCCGGTCGGGCCGGCCAGGCTCTGGGCGTGATGGCCACCGTGGACCCGGGCAGGACCAGCTACACGGTCAACGGGTTGAACTCGCGGGTGGACCACTGCTTCACCGTGTTGGCGGTCTACTCCACTGACAGCTTCGCGACATCCGGACAGGTCTGCACCGCCCGCGAGCGCACCACCCCGTCGACCCGCGAGCCCTCAACCCGACCGTCGCCACGCTGAAACCGAGCTGAGCTGGGCGTCCACAACGCACACGCTCGGTATCCACAGGGGTGACGGTGCGGGTTCCCCCGTCACCAGCAGCGCCATATGATGGCACCCGGCTCAGGGGAGGGGTCGCCGCGAGGCGCGCCACCTGCCACGACTCAGGGGAGGCAGCCGGCTGTGGCCAGCATCGACGACGCCATACGGACCGACGCCCCCCGCTCCCGGTCGCGGCTTCGCGGCGGGCTGGTGACCGTCGGCACGGTGACCGCGCTGCTGGCCGCCATGGGGCTGACCGTTCTCGGGCTGGGGGCAGCCGACAACGCGGTGGCCAACTACGACGCGAGTTCCTGGCTGTGGAGCGCGGCACGCAGCGAGCTGGCCCGGGTCAACGGGGTCACCGCCCGGGTGGACACCCGCACCGAGATCCCCGGTGCCCGTCGGCATCCGATGCAGGTCACCCAGACCGACCGGCTGCTGATCCTGCGTGACCTACAGACGGGGCAGGTCAGCTCACTGGACCTGGCTACCCTGCAACTCACCGCGACCACCCGGACGACCCCTGGCCTGGGCGTGAGTGTGGCCCTGCACGAGGACGCGGCGTTCGTGGTCGACGCCGTGCAGGGCATTGTGCGGCAGCTCGACCCACGGTCGCTGACTCCGGTCGGCGAGCCGGTGCGCTACCCACCGGGCATCACCGGCGGCACCTTCGACGGCGAGGGTCGGCTCTGGATCGCGGTGCCCAGCGAAGGCACCGTCTCGGCGATCACCGCCGCCAAGCTGCCGTCCGCGCCGGCTTCGGCCGCGCCGGCCGGCGCCGGGCTCAGCCCGGAGCGGGTCGAGTCGTACGACGTCGCCGATGCCAGCCACGATCTGGTGGTCTCCACCCTGGACGATGGTGTGGCGGTGCTCGACCGGACGGCCGGGAAGCTGGTGCGGGTGCAGCGCGGCGAGGTCCACCCGACTCCGTTGACGCTGTCCGGTTCGGCGGCACTGCCCGCGCGCACCAGCGGCTCGCGGGTCCCGGTCACCGTGCCCGCCGATCGGCGGGTGCTGGTGGTGGGTGACGGTGGTGAGGAGAAGGCGTTCACCGTGCCGGGCGAGGGCGACCGAATCAGCCCGGCGGTGGCCTGGGCGGACCGGTTCTACTGCGCCGACGAGGCCACCGGCACCATCTACTCCTTCGACGCGGGCGGTCAGCTGGTCGAGACCATCGGCGGGCGGGCGAACGGGCCTCTGGAGCTGGAGGTCCGGGAAAATCACCTGTTCATCAACTCCCCCGACGCGGCGACCGCCCGGGTGGTGGACGACAAGCACCAGGTGCGCGAGGTCAACAAGTACGCCAACGACGTGCTCGGCGGCGACCCGCCACCGGTTCCGCCGCCGCCGCCCCCGCCGAAGAAGCCCCGGGTGGGCAAGCCGAGCGCTCCGCGCAGCGTCACCGCCGCCGCTGGCAACGCTCAGGCGCGGGTGAGCTGGCGGCCGGCCGCCGCCAACGGCGCCGAGATCATCAAGTACGTGGTGGAGGGCGCCGGCCAGAGCCTGGAGGTGGGTGCCAACCAGCGCGCGGTGGAGGTCAAGGGGTTGACCAACGGCGAGACGTACAAGTTCGCGGTGCACGCCGTCAACGCCAAGGGCGACGGTCCGTCGCGCAACAGCAACCCGGTGACCCCGACCGCCGCGGTGCCCGACCCGCCGGCGAGCGTCACCGCCCAGGAGCGGCCGGACGGCACGGTGCTGGTCAGGTGGCCGGCCGCGAACGGGCAGGGCAACACCATCGCGAGGTACGCGGTGACGGCCAGTTCGGCGGGGACGAACGCGCCGGCCGGCGAGTCGAAGAAGACCGAACTGGTGGTGCCCGCCGGTGAGCTGGAGTTCGGCACCCAATATGCGTTCACTGTGGTGGCGGTCAACGACAAGGGCGCCGGGTCGGCGGCGTCTCCGGTCAGCAACACGGTGGTGCCGTTCGCGGCGCCCGGTCGGCCGCTCGACCTGACCGCCGGCACGGTCGCCAACCAGCCGGGTGCGGTCACGGTGCAGTGGGCGCCGGCCGAGGCCAACGGTCGACCGGTGACAAAATACCTGGTGGACGTCGGTGGGCGCGTCAGCGAGGTGACCGACACCCGCACGACCGTCACCGGGCTGGGCAACGGCCAGAACGTCACGGTGAAGGTGAAGGCGGTCAACGAGGCAGGCCCCGGCCCGGAGGCGACCGCCACCGCCCGCACGGTCGCCGAACCACGGGTCACGGTGACCGGTTCGTCGTCGACCGCCACTTCGGCGACGGTGACGTTCACCGTGGACGCTGGCGGCGGCAAGGCCACCTGCTCGGTGAGCACGCCGGGTGAGCCGGCGAAGGCCGGGGCGTGTTCCAGCATCACGGTGCCGGGCCTGACGCCGGGCACGGATTACACGTTCACGGTGACGGCCACCAACGCCGCCGGTAAGGGCACCGCCACGAGGGCGCAGGACACCCCGCCTCTGTACGGGATCGCCACCTGCAACAACGGGCCGGACGGCGACCAGCGGACCTACTGCAACAAGGAAGTCGACGGCCGCAACGGCAACGAGGTCTTCAAGGTCACCCGGCAGGACAACGACCAGCAGGCCGGCTGGGCGAAGCCCGGCAGTCGGCTGATGGCGTACTGCAAGAAGTCCGGTGAGGACGTCGACTCCTGGATCTACAACAACCAGAAGCGCAGCACCTGGTGGGTGCAGGTCGAATTCGGCGGGAAGAACTACATCCCGTGGGCCTGGCTCAACCTGGAGGGCGGCGACACCATCAACGTCCTGCCCACCTGCTGAACCACCAGGCAAGGAGCACCACCGACCGTGAACACCCACGAGCCGCTCACCCAGCCGGAGGTCCAGGGCTTCGCCGCCCTCGCCGCCCGACTGGCCGAGAACGTCAACGCGGTGGTGCTCGGCAAACCGCAGGTGGTCCGGCTGGCGCTGACCGCGCTCTTCGCGCAGGGTCACGTGCTCCTGGAGGACGTGCCCGGGGTCGGTAAGACCACCCTGGCGCGGGCCATCGCCGCCACGGTGAAGGGTCAGTGGCGGCGCATCCAGTTCACCCCCGACCTGCTCCCCTCGGACGTGTCCGGTGTGACGATCTTCAACCAGGCGACCCGGGACTTCGAGTTCCATCCGGGGCCGGTCTTCGCCAACATCGTCATCGCCGACGAGATCAACCGGGCGTCGCCGAAGACCCAGTCGGCGCTGTTGGAGGTGATGGAGGAACGCACGGTCACCGTGGACGGGGTCCGGCACTCGGTGCCGTCGCCGTTCCTGGTGGTGGCCACCCAGAACCCGGTGGAGATGGACGGCACCTACCGGCTGCCAGAGGCGCAGTTGGACCGTTTCCTGGTGAAGCTCTCCGTCGGCTATCCGGACGAGGCGGTCGAGGTCGAGGTGCTGCGCGGCGCGACGGTGCGCTCCCCCGAGGCGCTCACCCCGGTCGCCGACACCGCCACCATCGGGGAGATGGTCCGGATGGCTCGCCGGGTGCACATCGCCGAGCCGCTCTACGCGTACGCGGTCCGGCTGGCCGCCGCCACCCGCACCCACCCGCAGGTGCGAGTCGGGGTCAGTCCCCGGGGCGTGATCGCGTTGACCCGCGCGGCGTGCGCGTATGCGCTGATTGACGGACGGGGCTGGATCATGCCGGAGGATCTGAAGGCGCTCGTCGAAGCGGTGTTCGCGCATCGGCTGCTGCTCACCCCGGACGCCCAGGTCCGCGGGATGACCGCCGCGGAGGTGCTGCGCCAGGCCGTCGCCTCGGTGCCGGTGCCACTGCCGTCGGGGCAGCCCGCTCCGGTGCAGGGCTGACCGGCAGCAGCGGTATGGGGATCACCGCCCGTGGAGTCGGGCTGCTCGTCGCCGCCGTCGTCCTGTTGGGGGCGGGTTTCCGGTTCGCGTACCCCGAGTTGACGCTGCTCGGCGCGGCGGCCCTCGCGGCCGTCGGCTACGCCGCGCTGGTCGCGGCCTGGCGGCCCCGGCTGACGGTGACCCGCCGCGCGGACCCGGACCGGGTGGCGCGCGGTGAGCCGGCGAGCATGACGTTGACCGTGCGCAATGCCGGCCGGTTCCGGTCGGCGAACCTGCTGGCCGAGGACCGCTGCGGGGAGCGGACCGTGCCGGTGCCGGTGCTGCGCCTGCGGCCCGGCCGGGACACCGAGGTCCGCTACGACGTGCCGACCCATCGTCGTGGGGTGGTGCCGGTCGGGCCACTACGGGTGACCCGGCGCGACCCGCTGGGGTTGGTGGCGCTGGCCCGCCCGTACGGTGCGGCGGTGCCGGTCTGGGTGCACCCCCGGATCCACCCGCTGACGGCGGTGCCCACCGGCGCGGGGCGCAGCCTCGACGGCCGGGTGGACGGGGTCCCCCACGGGTCGATCACGTTCGACTCGCTGCGGGAGTACGTGGTCGGCGACGAGCTGCGCCGGGTGCACTGGCGGACCAGCGCCCGGGTGGGTGAGCTGATGGTGCGGGAGAACGTGGACACCAGCCTGCCGCGCCTGGTCGTCCTGCTGGACAACCGCGCCGCCGCGCACCCGCAGCGGACGAACGGGGTCGCGGAGTCGTTCGAGTCGGCCTGTGAGGCTGCCGCGTCGATCGTCACCGCCGCGCACCACGCGGACCTACCGGTGGTGTTGCTGTTCGCCGCCGCGGAGCCGGACGCGCCGGCCGAGGCGGGGAGGCCCGGTGGGAAGGCGGACGTCGGCTCCGCGCTCGGGCCGCTGGACCGGCTCGCCGCCGCCGAGCTGTCCGACGATGGTGACGCGGTGCGCGCGGCCACCACCCGGCTGCGGCAGGACCGGCTCGGTGACACGCTGATCTTCCTGACCGGGCCGGGTGGCCGGGGCGAGCTGGGGCACGTCGGGGCGCTGCGCGGCGCGTACCCGTCGGTGGTGGTCGGGGTGTTCGGCGCTGCCGAGCCCACGCCGCCGGGCGCGGCCGGCCTGGTGGTCGTCGACGCGGCGGACGGCGCGCGGTTCGCCGCGGAGTGGGACGGGGTACGCCGGTGGTGACGCACGTCGTGCGGGTGCTGCGGGCGGCCGTCGTCCCGCTGGCGCTGATCGCGCTGACCGCGCTCGCCGGGGTGGTGCTCGGCCGGGTGTACGCGGGTGACCTGCTGGCCTGGCTGGTCATCGGCGCCGCAGCCGGTTCGGTGCTGGTCAGCGTGGCAGCCCGGCGGCTGCCGTCCTGGCTGGTGGCGCCGGTGTCGGTCGCCGCGATGGCCGCCTGGACGCTCTGGTCGCTGCGGCTGGCCGCCACCCGCGCCGACCTACCGGGCGGCCTGTTGGAGGTCACCGCCGACGCGGCCCGCAACGGCATCCCCCGGCTGCTCACCGCGATGATTCCGGTGGAGCCCACACCGGACACGGTGCTGGTGCCCGTTGTCGCGGCCTGGCTGGCCGGGCTGGCGGGTGCGGAGGTGGCGCTGCGCACCGGCCGGGTGCTGTTGGGTTATCTGCCGGCCGCGGGGCTCTACGCCGCCGCCCTCTACGCGGTTGGTCCGAATGCCGAACCGGCGGTCGGGGCGACGCTGGCGTTCGTCGCGGTCGCGGCGGTCGGCCTGGCGGCCCCGTCCGGTACGGCACCGGCCGGCGGGGATCCGGCCGCTGATCTGGCCCCCCGGGTACGCGCGGCGGTGCGGCTCCGGCTGGCCACCAGCGCGGCGCTCGGGGTGGCCCTGGTGGTCGGGCTGGTCGCGCTGCTCGGCCCGGTCGTCGCCGATCAGGTCGACGGCCGGCCGGTGGACCCGCGCCGGTACGTGGAGCCGCCGCAGGTGCAGACGCTCGACGAGAACCCGTTGATCCGGATCTCCGGCTGGGCGCTGCACCCGGAGCAGAGGCTTCTCGACGTGAGCACGGAGCGCCCTGATGCGCAGGCGCCCGGCGACGCCGCACCGGGCACAGAGCCGTCCACCGAAGGGAGACCGGCGACGGACAGTGTGCGGATCCGGTTGGCGGTGCTCAGCGACTACGACGGGGTGACCTGGCGGGTCGGCGCGACGTACCGCAACGCCGGTCGGATCCTGCCGGCCGCCACGCCGCCTCGGGACAGCACCGTGGAGACGGTCCGCCAACAGGTCACCGTGGCGGAGCTGAGCGGTCGCCTCCTGCCCGCCGTGGCGACACCGCGCGAGGTCAGTGGCGCGCGGGTGGCGTACGACCCGGCGACCGGGACGCTGATCCGGCCGGAGGGGTTGACGCCGGGGCTGCGCTACACGGTGACCTCTGCCGAGGAGCGCCCGGACAACAACCTGCTGCCCACCGCGAACGTGCCCGCCGGTGATGAGGTGGCCCGGGTGCTGCGCGTCGCCGACGGGGTGCCGGACCCGATGCGCCGGCTGGCCGCGCAGCTCGCCGAGGAGAACGGCGCCCCGTTCGCGCGGGCTTCGGCGATCGAGCAGTTCCTGGCTGAGCACTATCGGGTGGTGGCGGACGCGCCGAGCGGGCACGCGTACCCGAATCTGGGTTTCTTCCTCTTCGGGCCGCGCAGCGGCGGCGGGCAGGAGGGCACCTCGGAGCAGTTCGCGGCGGCGTTCGCGGTGCTCGGCCGGCTCTCCGGGCTGCCGACCCGGGTGGTGGTGGGCTTCCGGGCCAGCGGGCAGGGGCCGGTGCTGGCCGGTGACGCGTACGCCTGGCCGGAGGTGCTCTTCGACGGGCTGGGTTGGGTGTCGTTCGACCCGCTGCCCCGCCCGAACGATGAGCCGAGGCCGGTGGAGGAGGATTTCCGCCCGACGCCGGAGGACCCGCCGCCGTCGGAGGCGCCAGCGCCCACCGTGGAGCCCACGGCCTCGCCCGAGCCGGTCGCTGCCCCCGACGGGCCGCCCGCCCCCGGCGGGGTGCCCACGCCGGTGCTGGTCGCGGGCGGCAGCGGTGGCCTACTGCTGCTGGTGGGAGCCATGCTGCTCACGCTGCTGACGATGCGCCGCTCACTCAGCCGTGCCCGGCTGGGCCGGGAGGATCCCGCACAGCGCATCGTCGGCGCCTGGCGGGAGGTCACCGACGCGCTGCGCTTGGCGGGGAGGCCGGTCGGCGACGACCTGGCGGCCACCGAGGTGGCCGGCCAGGCTCGGCAGGCCCTGCTCGACGCTCGCATCAGACGATCCGGCGGCAGGCCGGGCGACCCGGACGCCGCCGCCAGCGGCGACCACCGCGAGGCACCGGGCGCGGTGGCCCTCGTGCCCGGCGGCACGGGCCAGGCGCCGGCCGGGGCCGGGGTCGGGGTCGACGACCTGGCCGCTCTGCTCAACCAGGTGGCCTTCGCGCCCGGCACCGCCACCGCGGCCCAGGCCGACCACGCCGGTGCGGTGGCCACCAACTACGTGGAGGGGCTGCGCGCCGCCCGCCCGTGGTGGCGACGGCTGCTCTGGTCCATCCACCCGGGCCCGCTACGCCGCCGCTGACCGCCCGCGTAGCGGACATCTTGGCGCACGTGTCGTCAACGTGCGCTGTCGCCGTCCTTGCGGCGTGGCTTCGTTGCCCAGGATGGGCGCCAGGTGGTCTCCGGGAGGGGTGCCAGGTTTCCGAAGTGGTTGATGATCGCCCGGAGTCCCGGATGGGGGTTCGTTCTGGGAAGAATGAGGGAGATCGGGTATGCGAGCGTCGGGTTGACGATCGGGATGCGACGCAGGTCGTGGTTCGTCGGCCAGATGTACCGGTCGCGCGCCCCGACGAGGGTGGCCACGTCCGCGGAGTCCGCGAGGGTGTCCAGGAGCACCTCGTCGCCGAAGTGCGGGCCTGCCGCGTCGATGCGGAGGTCGAAGTCGGTGGCGAGCTGATCGTAGAACTCCGCCCATTCGCTGCGCGGCGCGATGCCCGGCACCCAGATCCGGTGCTTGCGCAGGTGGAGTGGCGTCAGTGTTCGTGCTGAGGCGAGCGGATGTCGCGGGCCGACGAGGAGTTCCACCGGGGAGTCGAACGCGTGGATCATCTGCACGTCGCGCGGCAGCGTCGCCGGGTCGGTGACGCTGCGGAACGAGGCGTCGATGTCGCCTGCCTCGACGGCGGCGACCGCCACGCGCGGGTCGTTGACCTTGAGCGTGACCACGTCGAGGTTGGTGCCGGGATGCGACCGCCAGTAGTCGTGCAGCACAACGGCCTGCGCGCTTCGCAGGCCGAGCACGTCGATCCGAAGGGCACGGGAGCCCGGCCTGACCGCCGCGACGGCACGCTCGACACCCGTGACGATGCTCCGGGCGTGCGGGAGAAACGCCTGACCGTCGAGCGTCAGCTCGACCCCCCGGGCGGTACGGGTGAAGAGGCGGACCTCCAGCTCGCGCTCCAGGACGGCGATCCGTTTGGAGACCGCCTGTTGCGTCACGCCCAGCTCGTCGGCCGCCTGTTGCAGTTGGCCGAATTCGGCCGCGCGGACGAACGATCGCAGCCCCTCGGTATCCATCAGGCGATCGTAGGCGGGCACAACTGATCGTTGTGGCTCGCCGAGCGGCCGGTTGTTTGATCGCACTCTGACGTGGCTGGTCTGATTCCGGCACCAAACCGTCGGTTGTTGCGAGGGAGTCACGTGGGCGTGCGGTTGGGGTCCAGTTTCGGGTGGCTGTGGTCGGCGTACGCCGTCAGTACGTACGGCACGTGGATCGCTTTCGGGGCGTTCCCGCTCATCGCGGTTCAGGTGCTGCACACGCAGGCATTCGCCGTCTCGCTCCTGGGAGCCGCCGGGCTTGCCGTCGCCGCGATCGTCGCCGTGCCGTTCGGGCCCTGGGTCGAGTACCGGGCCAAGCGTCCGGTGATGATCGCGATGGACCTGATCCGGTTCCTCGCCATGGCGAGCATTCCGATCGCGTACCTCCTCGGCCTGCTGTCGTACGGCCAACTGCTGGTCGTCTCGGTCATCTGCGGAACCGCGAGCATCGCCTTCACCGCCGCCTCCGGCGCATACCTGAAACACCTCGTCAAGAACGAGCATCTGCTTGTCGCGAGCGGGAGATTCGAAGGCACGAGCTGGGTGGCGATCGCGGCGGGCCCGCCCATCGGCGGCGCGCTCATCGGGCTACTCGGGCCGGTCACCACCGTCGCCGCCGACGCCGTCAGCTACCTGCTGTCCGCGCTGGGGGTCCTCCTCATCCGCGGAAGCGATGTCGCGGCACCCCGCGATCCCGCAACCAGGATGCGCGCCACCGACCTTCTCAACGGTTGGCGATTCATCCTCCACGACAGCGTCCTCCGACGGCTGTTCCTCAATTCCGTGACAGTCAGCGGTCTGATCATGGCCACCAGTCCGCTCCTGGCCGTCCTCCTGCTCGGTCAATACCACTTCCCCGCCTGGCAGTACGGTCTCGCTTTCGGAATCCCGGCACTCGGCGGCTTCGCGGGTGCCCGCCTCTCCGCACCCCTCGTCGCCCGCTACGGTCGCCACCGCGTCATGATCGTGTCCGGCTGGCTGCGCTCGATCTTCCCGCTCGGTCTCGCGTTGACCCAACCCGGCATCCCCGGGCTCCTCACGGTGATCATCGTCGAGGGCCTGCTGATCACCTGCATGGGCGTCTTCAACCCCATCAACGCAACAGAACGCCTGCAACGCACCCCCGACGATCACGCCGCACAGGTCCTCACCGCGTGGAGTGTCAGCAGCAGACTCTCCCAGGCCCTGCTCATGGCGATCTGGGGCATCCTCGCCACACTCACCAGCCCGCTCACCGCGATCACCATCTCCGGCGTCCTGCTGCTCGCCACCCCGCTCCTGCTGCCCAACCGGACACACCTGCCCGACGCGGAGCCCGTCGAGTCGGCCGAAGACCGCCAGGTCGCCCTGCGGGCTTGACCTTGACGCTGCGTCAACCCTCCATGCTGCCTGCCATGAGCATTTCGCCAACAACCAATCAGGTCCCGGGGCCTGCGATCCACGTGCAGGGACTGGAGAAGTCGTACAAGGAGCTGCGTGTGCTGCGCGGCGTGAACCTCGACGTGGCGCGGGGCAGCATCTTCGCCCTGCTCGGCTCGAACGGGGCGGGCAAGACCACGGTGGTGAAGATCCTGTCCACGCTGCTCAAGGCCGACACAGGGACTGCCCGGGTCAACGGCTTCGATGTCGCGACACAGGCCGCCGACGTACGCGAGTCCATCAGTCTGACCGGGCAGTTCGCGGCGGTCGACGAGATCCTCAGCGGGCGGGAGAACCTCGTCCTGGTAGCCAGGCTGCGGCACCTCAAGGACCCGGGCGCGATCGCGGACGACCTACTGGGGCGCTTCTCACTGACCGAGGCGGGCCGCCGGAGGGTGGCGACGTACTCCGGTGGCATGCGCCGTCGTCTGGACATCGCGATGAGCCTCATCGGGAACCCGTCGGTCATCTTCCTCGACGAGCCGACGACCGGGCTGGACCCGGAGGCGCGCATCGAAGTGTGGCAGGCCGTCAAGGAACTCGCCGCGGGAGGCACGACCGTGCTGCTCACCACTCAGTACCTGGAGGAGGCAGAGCAACTCGCCGACCGGATCGCGATCCTCCACCAGGGTCGGATCATCGTCGACGGCACCCTGGCCGAGCTCAAACAGCTGCTGCCGCCCGCCAAGGTCGAATACGTCGAGAAGCAGCCCTCCCTCGAAGACGTCTTCTTCGCGGTCGTCGGCGACGCCAGCGAGGACGTCGATGGCAACGCCGCCAAGGGCAGCCAAGGCCGCATGACCGAGTCGAACAAGAAGTAAGGAACAACAACCATGGCCACGCACTTCTTCGCCGACACCGCCGTCCTCACGGGACGGACGATGCGCCACGTCACCCGCAGCATGGACACCATCATCACGACCGCGATCACACCGATCGCCATCATGCTGCTGTTCGTCTACGTGTTCGGCGGTGCGATCGACACCGGAGCCGTCTCGTATGTGAACTACATGCTGCCCGGCATCCTGCTCATCACGATCGCGTCGGGAATCTCCTACACCGCGTTCCGGCTCTTCAACGACATGCAGGGCGGAATCTTCGAGCGATTCCAGTCCATGCCGATCGCCCGATCAGGCGTGCTGTGGGCGCACGTCCTGACCTCGCTGGTCGCCAATGTGATCTCGCTCGTGGTCGTTGTCCTCGTCGCCCTCGCCATGGGCTTCCGCTCGGGAGCCGGCGTGCTGGCCTGGCTCGCGGTCGCCGGCATCCTCGTCCTGTTGACCCTGGCGCTGACCTGGATCGCCGTGATCCCTGGCCTCACCGCACAGTCGGTGGAAGGCGCGAGCGCATTCTCCTACCCGCTCATCTTCCTGCCGTTCATCAGCTCGGCCTTCGTGCCCACCGACACCATGCCCGGCCCGGTGCGCGCCTTCGCCGAACACCAACCGGTGACCTCCATCGTCAACACGATCCGCGACCTGCTCACACAGCAAGCGGTCGGCACCGGCATCTGGATCGCCCTCGCCTGGTGCGTCGGCATCCTCATCGTCGCCTACTTCTTCGCCACCCTGTCCTACCGCCGCAAGATCTCCTGAGCCGTGTCGACCGGGTCTGGACGAGGTGGGGGCAGGATCAGAGCATGCTGACGATCGGTCAACTGGCGGCGTACGCCGGCGTCACCGTGCGGGCGGTGCGGCACTATCACCAGATCGGGCTACTGCCCGAGCCGGAACGGGATGCTTCGGGTTACCGGCGGTATGGCGCAACGGCAGTCGTGTCCCTCATCAAGATCCGCACCCTCGCCAACGCCGGCGTGCCGCTGTCCCAGATCGGTCAGATGCTCGAAGCCGACGCGTCGACCTTTGCCGAGACCATCCAGCGGATCGACAGCCACCTGCGGGACGAGATCGAACGGCTTGAGTCCAGCCGCAAGCAGATCGCGCAGCTCAATGCCGGGGACAGTCTGGCGCTCTCACCGCAGGTGGTGTCCTACCTCGATCGACTTCGGGCCATCGGGGCGTCGAAGCGGATGGTGGAGGCTGAACGGGACGGGTGGATCCTGGTCGCGGCTCGCTGGCCCGATGACATCCTCGAGTGGATGCCGGCGAAACTCGCGCAGCTGGACGACCCGCAGGTCGTTCGGCTCTATCGGGTCCTGTCGGAGATCTTCGACAGCGACGCGGCCGAGGACGCGCTGCTGGAGGAGGCCGCCGACATCATGGCCGCCCTGGTCGAGCAGGCCTACAGTTCCGGTGACGTCCTCGTCGACGAGGCGCAGGGTGATCTGCCTGACCTTCTGGACGCGCTCGCCGTCGAAACCGACCCGCGAGCGGAGCGACTGCGGAACCTGATGCGCGAGCGTGGCTGGTCCGGTTGGACCCGGGTGGAGCGGCTGGCGAAGCCGCCCGACTAGGGCCATCGGCGACCTTCGGCTGGCTGGTCCGACTCGGCCGGTCCTGACCGAGCCAGGCCAGCCCGCACCGGACCAGGCCGGACCAGGCCAGGCCAGGCCAGGCCAGGCCGCGCCGGACCAGGCCAGGCCGAGGCAGGTCAGGCGGTCAGGCGGCGGACGAGCTTCCGTAGGCCGGCCTGCCAGCCGTCCGGGTCCTCCGCGCGGCGGCGTGCGTAGTCGGCGACCTCCGGGTGCGGCAGGATCAGGAAGCGTTCCTCGGCCAGGCCGGCGATGGTCGCGTCGGCGACCTGGTCCGGGGTGAGCACCGCGCCGGAGGCCTCGATCACCCGGGCGCCGAGGTGGCCCTCGCGGATTCCGTCCGCGAGCATCGGGGTGTCCACGCCCTGGGGGCAGAGCGCGCTGACACAGATGCCCCGGTCCCGGTAGGTGATGGCCAGCCACTCCGCGAACCCCACCGAGGCGTGCTTCGTCGCGGTGTACGCGGCGTCGCCCACGGCGGTCAGCACACCCGCCGCCGAGCAGGTGTGCAGCAGGTGGCCACCGCCCCGGGCGAGCATTCCGGGCAGCACCGCACGGGCCGAGTAGACGTGCGCGAGCACGTTGACCCGCCACGCCCGGTCCCAGCCGACGTCGTCGACCTCCACTCCCCCGCCGGTGGTCACCCCCGCGTTGGCGCAGAACAGGTCGATCCGGCCGTACCGCTCCTCGGTGTCGGCGACCAGCGCGCGGACCTGCTCCTCGTCGGTGACGTCGAGGGCGCTGGCATGGGCGACCGGGCCGATGCCCTCAGCCACCGCGCGGGCCGCGTCGACGTCCAGGTCGGCGACCACCACGGCCGCGGCACCCTCGGTGGCGAAACGGCGCGACAACGCGCCCCCGATGCCGCCGGCGCCGCCGGTGACCACCACGATCCGGTCGGTGAGGTTCACTCGGACGCTCCTGCGGGGTCGGTGCCCAGCTGGGCGATGAGGGTGAGCAGCGCGGCGGCGCCACCGGCGGTGGTCTCCGGGGTGGGCAGCAGTGCGAGGACCGGTACGTCCACACCGGCGTCGGCGTAGCGGCGGACCTGGGTGCGGCACCGCTCCGGTGAGCCGTGCAGCACCAGGGCGTCGACCACCTCGTCCGGCACTGCCGCGCTGGCACCGCGCCGGTCACCGGCAGCCCAGGCCTCCCACATCGGCGCCAGGGCCTCGTCGCGGCCGAGCCAGCGGTGAAACTCGGCGTACGCCGGGACGGTGAGGTAGCTGGTGATCAGCCGGCGGCCCAGCGCTCGGGCGTACACGGCGTCCTCGGTGGGACAGACGAAGATCCGGGCGGCGATCTCGAAGCCGGCGCGCCGCTCACCCAGCTCGGCGAGGGCGCGTGGCACGTCGTCGGCGCTGAGCCAGTTGAGGATGACCCCGTCGGCCTCCGCGCCGGCCAGCCGGAGCATCCCCGGGCGCAGCGCGGCGAGCAGGATCGGCGGCGGCACCGCCGGCGGTCGTTCCAGCGTGAACCGGCGCACGGTGAACGTGTCGTAGACCTCGTCCACGGTCTCGCCGCGCAGTGCGGCACGCAGGAAACGCAGAACGTCCCGGGTCCGCAGGAACGGCTCGTCGAACCGCACCGCGTTCCAGTCCCGCACGAGCACCGGTGAGGACGCGCCGATGCCCAGCGAGAACCGGCCCGGCGCGGCCTCCGCCAGCGCCGCCGCGCTCATCGCCAGCAGCCCGGGGCCCCGGGTGAAGACCGGCGTGATCGCGGTGCCGAGCCGCAGCCGGGGCTGCCAGGCCGCGGCGAGCGCCAGCGGGGTGAACGCGTCGGTCCCGGCGACCTCGGACGACCAGACGTCGGTGAACCCGGCCCGGTCGAGCGCCGCGTAGACCGCGTCATGGTCGGTCAGCACGATCCCGCCCAGCGGCACCGTCATGCCCCATCGATTCGTCACCGATTGATCGTGCCCGTTGACAGGGTGCCCGAGCAAGATCCCCGTACTGGGCAGAATCGCCGGTTTCCGGCCGTCCGTGCCACCGGATGGTGTTACGACTTCGAGGTGGACCGGACCAACGGCGCAGGCCGCTGACCATGGGATCCAGGGCAGCGGGACGCCTGGAGCCGGTCCCTGCGGCGGCCGCTCCCAACCGGGCCACCTTCCTGGAACTCTTCTTCGACCTGGTGTACGTCTTCGCGCTCACCCGGATCTCCGCGCGCGCGTTCGAGGACCTGACCCAAGACCCGGGTCGGGCGCATGGCTGGGGAACGGTCACCGGCGGCGGCAAGACCCTGCTGTTGCTGCTCGCCCTCTGGGCGGTCTGGCAGGGCACCGCGTGGACGACCAGCCGGTACGACCCGTACAAGGTGCCACTGCAGACCGTGGTGATCACCGCGTTGGTGTGCAGCATGGTGATGGGGGTGGCGATCCCCCGGGCGTTCAGCCAGACCGCCCTGATGTTCGCGGTGGCGTACGTGGTCGCGCAGGTGATCCGCCCTCTGATCCTGTCGATCGCGCTGGGACCACACCCGTACCGCCGCTTGAAGGTGCGCATGACGGTGGTGTACGCCGTCAGCGGGGTGTTCTGGATCAGCGGTGCGCTGCTGTCCGTCAATGCGCAGGTGATCCTCTGGACGGCGGCACTGATCATCGAATACCTGGCCGGCCGGTACGGCTGGCCGGTCCCGGGGCTGGGCCGGTCGACGATTTCGAGGTGGGACATCGCCGGGGAGCACCTGGCCGAGCGGTACCAGCAGTTCTTCCTCGTCGCGCTGGGCGAAACGATCCTGGTGGCGGGTTTCGCGTACAGCAGGGGGCCGTACGAGACGGGGCACGCGTGGGCGTTCGCGCTGGCGCTGGCCACCTCGATCATGCTGTGGCGGATCTATGTGCAGCGCGCCGGGCGGATCCTGGGTGAGGCCGTGATGAAGGCCCGGCACCCGGCCAACATCGGCCGCTCGGCGGCCGACACCCACCTGCTGATGGTGATCGGTCTTGCCTCGACCGCGATCGGCTACGAGCTGATCATCGAGCATCCGCTGGAGCGGATCCCGGGGCCATGGCTCGCCATGGTGCTCGGCGGCCCGGCGCTGTTCCTGGCCGGTCGGGCCCGCCTTGAGTACGAGGTGTTCGCGCGGGTCTCCCCATCCCGGTGGATCGCCCTCCTGGTGCTGGCGGCGTCGGCGGTGCCGCTGCTGTTCCTGCCCGGTCTGGCCGCGACGGGTGTCGGGGTGCTGGTGTTGGCCGCGGTCGCGGTCGCCGACGCCCGCCGGGCGCGCGGGGCACCACCGGAGGCTCCCGCGCCACCCTTCTGAGACGCCGCCGCACCACCCCTTCTGAGGCAGTGACGCACGGCGATCTCCTGTCGGCGCGGCCGGTTAGTCTCGGCGGGTGACCTTCTCGCTTGTCGCCCGCTCCGCCGATGGCCGCCTGCACGGCGTCGCGGTCGCCAGCAAGTTCCTCGCCGCCGGAGCGCTGGTGCCGGCCGCCGCCGCCGACGTGGGCGCACTGGCCACCCAGGCGCACGTCAACCTCGCCTACCGTCCGCAGGGCCTCACCCTGCTGCGCACCGGCGTGGCCGCCGCCGACGTGGTGGCCGGGCTGGTCGCCGCCGACCCCGAGCGGGAGCACCGCCAGCTCGGCGTCGTGGGAGCCAGCGGTCCGGGTGCCAGCTGGACCGGGCCGGCCTGCCATGCGTGGGCCGGCGGGCGGACCGGTGACGGCTGGGCCGCGCAGGGCAACGTGCTCACCGGCCCGGAGGTCGTCGACGCGCTCGGTGATGCCTGGCTGGCGGGGTCGGCGCTCCCGTTCGCCGAGCGGCTGGTCGCCGCGCTGCGGGCCGGCGACGAGGCCGGCGGCGACCGACGCGGCCGGCAGAGCGCCGGCCTGCTGGTGGTCGAGCGCGGCGGCGGGTACGGCGGCACCAGCGACGTGGTGGTCGATCTTCGCGTCGACGACCACCCGGACCCGGTTGGTGAGCTGGGTCGTCTGCTCGCCGTGCACACCATGCTGTTCAGCCGGCCCGACCCGGCCACCCTGCTCGACCTGAGCGGCGCGGTCGCGGAGGAGGTGGCGGCGTTGCTCAGCGCGCTGGGCCATCCGGTGGTCGAAGACGGGACGGAGGCAGCGCTGATCTCCTGGGCCGGGCTGGAGAACCTGGAGGAGCGGCTGGTGCCAGGGCGGATCGACCCGGTGGTGCTGACGCACCTGCGCGGCGTCGCCCCCCACGTCCCCGCACCCCGCTCCGCCAGCTGACCCGCCTGGGCGGGCAGCGACCGGAGCCGACAGCGACCGGAGCCAGTGACCGGAGCCAGTGACGATCGGGGTCAGCGGCCGAAGGCGAGCCAGCGAAAGCCGGCCGCGTCGATCGCGGCCTGTTCCGGGGCGGTCAGCGCCGCGCGGCCGGTGGTCTTGCGGATCAGGGTCAGCCGGTCCCAGCGCAACCCGGCCGGTGCCGGTCGTCCAGCCGTGAGCAGATCAGCGATCACCGCAGCCGCCGCAGCGGTGAGCCACGGGGGCCGGCCCAGCGCAGCGGCCAGGTCCAGACCGTGCACGCCCACCTCGACGACCCGGGTCCGCAGGAACTCGGTGAGGAGCATCGCGTCGCCGTGCCGGGTCCGGACCACCCGATCGGGCGGCGCGGCGGCGACCGCCGCGTCGGTGGCCCTCCAGGCCCGGTCCACCTCGCTCGCCAGCGCCGCCCGGTCCACCTGTCGGGCGTCGCGCCGACCACCGGCGATCCGGTCCGCGTCCACCTGCGGGGTGAACTTCGCCGTGCCGAAGTAGCCGGCGGCGTCCACCTCGGCGCGTGGCGGGGCCGGCGCGGCGAGCATGTCGGTCAGCCGGCCGATCCCGGTACGTACGTGCGCGATCAGCTCCCGGACGGTCCACGGCGGGCAGTCGGTGGGCAGGTCGAGGTCGCCGTCGACCAGCTCGGCCAGGATCTCGGTGAGCCGCGCGCACTCGGCGGAGAACGCCGTGCGGACCGGGTCCACCGGCCGGCTCAGCCCTTGACCCGGGGCACCAACCGGTGCACGACGGTGAGCGCCAGCGCCATCACCACCGCCATCGTGCCGGCGATCCCGGCAGCGCTGCCCGCGTACCCGACGAACAGTGGCCGGCGGGCCAACTCGTCCGGCCCGGTGTCGCGCAGCTCGACCAGCCAGGCCAGAGACAGCCCGCAGGCGACCAGGGCGAGCACACCGCCCACCCCGAGGACCAGCGCTGCGATCCGGTGCGCGTCGCCGGGGGCGATCTCGGCCTGCTCCCGCTGGGTGATCAGCAGGACCAGCCCGGCCAACGCCGCCCAGACGCCCACCACCAGGTACGCCGCGACCGCGTCGCTGGGCCGGTGCCAGCCGGCGGAGAGCGTGGCGACTCCGGCGGCGGCGGCATAGCCGGCACCGATGAAGGCGCCCACCGCCCGCACCTTGGGCGGCAGGACGAGCATCAGCGCGACCGCCACCGACGCGGCCACCGTGGCGTGCCCGCTGGGCAGGCTGTTGCCCACCCCCGCGCGCTCCGGGTCGAGACCGTAGTCGGGCCGGCTCAGCCCGTGCTTCAGGAGCTGGGTCGAGACGTTCGCACCGGCGATCAGCAGGGTCGCGGTGATGGCCAGGGCGATCCGCCCCCGGATCAGCGCGATGAAGCCGATCGTCGCGGTGGCGGCCAGCAGGGAGACCACGGACATCGCGTTGAGGATCCGGTCGACGGGGCCGTCGATAGTGTCCTGCCCGATCCGATTGCCTGTCAGGGCGACGGTGTCCACCCACTGGCCGATCTCGGTGTGCACGGCCACCCGCCACACGGCGACAAAGGCAGCCGCCTGGACGAGGGCCAGTACGACCAACCAGACCGCGGTCCAACCCCGTGCCGTCGCGCGCATCCGCACACCGTAGCGGCCGGTGTCGGACGGCCGGGCGGTGGCCCGCCGCCCGTCGCCGGTTAGGTTGTCCCGGTAGCGAGGAGGCGGTGGTGGGCGGAACACCGGAGCGCGACAGCGGCCCGACCGCACCCGGCCCGGACCAGCGGTCGGACGCCGATCCGGGCCCTGGAGGGCCGGCACGGGACGAGTCGCTGGCGGATCTGCTGGGCGGGCGACGCGGTGCCATCGATGCCACCCTGCCGCCGCTGGCATTCGCTGCGGGCTGGCTGCTGGGCGGCGAGTCGCTGTGGGGTGGGGTCGTCGCGGCGCTGGCAGTCGGCGCGGTGGTGGCCGGCGTACGGCTGCGTCGGGGTGACCGGCCCCGATCGGTGCTGATCGGGTTGCTGGCCGTCTGCGTCGCGGCGTTGATCGCGGTGCGCACCGGCCGGGCCGAGAACTTCTTTCTGATCCAGGTGCTCTCCAACGCCGCCAGCGCACTCGTCTGGGCGGTCAGCATCGTGGTGCGCTGGCCGCTGCTCGGTGTGCTGGTCGGCACGGTGCTGGGCCAGCGTGCCCGGTGGCGGCGCGACCCGGCGCTGAGACGCGGGTATGGCCGGGCCAGTTGGGTGTGGACGGCGACCTACCTGGCGCGGCTCTCGGTGTTCGTGCCGCTGTACCTGGGTGGGCAGGTGCTCGCGCTGGTGGTGGCCCGGGTGGCCCTGACCTGGCCGCTGGTCGCCGCGGCGCTGGCACTGAGCTGGGTGGTGCTGCGCCGGTCGTTGCCGGCCGGGCACCCGGGTCTGCGTCATCCGGTCACCGGAGACCCGGCCGCACCGCCCCGTTGACCCGAGCGGATCGGGGCGGTGGCGGGGCAAATAAGTGGAGAGGCCGCCACGGGGGGAGCGGCCTCTCCGGTGACGTACGTTACTCCGTCGCCGACTTCGGCGTGATCCCGTGGCGGCCCGAATTTCTGGGCTTTTTGGCGGCTAGCTCCAGTCCGGGCGGTGGGGTGGGCCGGCCGATCCGCTGCGTCGGCCAGATGGCCGACCCACCCCGGCCTGACCGTGGGTGTCAGGCCGTCCGGCGGCCGGGGCCGTCGTTACCGGGCCCGGCCGAACCCGGGGTGGACGGTGCACACGCACCGCCCACCCCGGGTCGCTGTCAGCCGTTCGGGAACAGGCTGCCGTAGTCGGCGTACGCCATGGCGACGTCAGCCTGCGCCCAGAACCGGTGGTAGTTGAAGCTGGGCTCCGCGCCACCGTCCAGGTAGGCCTGCACCTTGGGCCAGTCCGGGTCGTTCTTGTAGAAGGACCGGATGTCGAGGAAGCTCTTGCCGGCGGCGATGGTGTCGCCGTTCGGCATCTTCCCGGTCCAGCCCGACGGGACGTAGAGGCCCTGCCCGGTGGACGCGTTGTAGGTGTCGTCGAAGCGCCGGTAGTCGCCACGCTTCTCGGTGGTGGAGACGCCCTTGGCGTCGCTGGCGGCCGACAGCGCGTCGAGCAGCCCCTTGGCGGTGTCCTTCGCCGCGACGTTGCCCGACTTGGCCGCGTACGCGATAAGGGTCCGGGCGTAGGCGGCGGTGACGCCGACGTCCTGGCCCTTGACGGTGACCTCGACGTGCAGGTTGGTGTTGGGCTGCGGGTTGGACGGGTTCCAGGTGGTCGGCTGACCGGTCCACGCCATGTCCGACGGGATCGACCAGTTGGTGCCGACGGTGGTGTTGGCGATCGCCCACGGCACCCACTTGTCCAGAAGCGCCTTGGCCTTCGCATTGCCGGTCTGCAGGTACAGCTCGGCGATGCGCTGCATCGACCAGGCCTGCATGCCGAACCACTGGTTGGACGGCGGGTCGTTGTAGACCGGGTCGACGTCGTAGAACATGCCGTAGAAGGTGCTGGTGCCGGCCGGCGGCTGGGCGTAGCTGCCGTCCCAGCTGTTGGTGGCGCCACCGGCGATGCCGCCCTCGGCGGACTGCAACCAGGTGTAGAACTCCAGCTGCCGCTCGAAGCTCTTGGTCCAGTCGGCGACCGCGGTCGACGACTGCGGCTTGAGCTCCGGGGTGTTGGTCAGCGCCCAGGCCGCGAACGGGTTCTGGTAGCCGAAGTGGTTGTGGCTGGAGCCGATCCGCCAGGACCAGTTCTGGCTGGCGTCGTACGCGCCGCCCCAGGCGTAGTACCAGGACAGCAGGTAGTGCGCCGAGTCCTTGCCGCTGCCGGCGGGGCAGGTGCTCGCCCCGACGCAGTTGCCGATCTTCTTGAAGTACTTGTCGAACATCGCGTACCGCAGGTAGTCGCCCATCTTGGCGGCCTTGGTGATCGTGGCCGCGACGTCGGCCTGCTTGTTCTGCGCCTTGGCCCAGGTCAGCGCCCAGTACGCGGCCTGCACGGCGCGGGCGTCGGCGTCCGGGGCGTTGGTGTACTTCCACTGCTTGGCGGGGGCGCCGGTGTCCTTGACGAACAGGTCGAGGTAGCCGTACTGACCGCCGTGCTTGAAGGTGTCGCAGGACGGCTGCGGAACGGTCTCCCACACCGACTCCTGGGTGCCCCGCTGGAAGGTGTTGATGTAGGCCGGCTTGGTGGTGCCGTCACCGCAGCGGCCGAATCCGTAGGTGTTGTCGACGTCGATCAGCCAGTGCATACCGTAGATGTCGCCGGTGCCGTAGGTGGACTGCAACTCCGAGCGGAGCGGGTCCTGCCCGACCGAGATGTTCGGGTTCAGCGCCGAGGGGTACTGGCTGGGCAGGTTGTACTCCGCGGCGTACTGCGGCGTTCCCGCGGAGCCGGCGGTCGGCTGGTCGGCGTGCGTCGGGATGATGTACTTCTCCATCACCGTCCAGGCGTTGTTGAACGGCGCCCAGTTCTGGGTGACCCGCCCGTAGTTCGCCTCCAGCCAGAGCCAGAAGCTGAACGCCTCGGAGGTGGTCTCGTGACCGTGGTCGGGCGCCTCGACGATCAGCGTCTCGACCGAGTGGTACGGCACGCCCTCGGCGCTGAAGTAGCCCGAGTTCTTGATCTTGCCGTACTGGTCGAGGAACTTCTTGATGTAGGCGTTGTCGCCGCCCGGAGTGTCATTGTCGATCTCGGTGGCGGTGACCGCCAGCGAAGCGAGACCCGTGGCGGAGGCGGTGATGGTGGCGGCGCCCCCGACGGTGTCGGTGTCCTCCGCCGCGGCGACCGTGACGGTGACCCCGGTGTTCCAGTTGCTCGGGGTCAGCGTGGCGCTGGCCGGCGAGACCGTGACGTCGGAGTCGCCGGTGCGGATGAGGGTCACCGGCACACTGGCCGTCGGCGCGGCGCTGAGCTTCAGGTTGAAGGTGGCGGTGCCACCCTCGTTGACGCTCACCGCGGACGGAGTGGCGACCAGCGTCGGGCCGCTGGCGGCGCCGACGGTGAACGCCTTCTCGGCGACCCCGATGCCGTTGGCGTTGTCGTACGCCTTGGCCTGGACGGTGTAGCTGCCGGCCGGCAGGTCCTCCTGGGTGTAGGCGTACGGGGCGGAGGTGTCGGTGTTGATCAGCAGACCGTTGCGGTAGAACTCGACCTTGCTGATCGTCCCGTCCGGATCGCTGGCGGTGGCGGTCAGCGGCACGTCGGCCGGCGCGGTGAACGGCCCGCTCGGCAGGTTGAGCGAGACCGTCGGCGGCTGGTTGGCCGGCGTGCCGTTGCAGGGAGTGCCGTTCAGGGTGAACGAGGTGGGCTTCGGGTTGCTCCCCGAGTGGGCGCCGTTGAAGCCGATGGTGGTGGAGGCCCCGGTGCCGAGGTTGCCGTTGTACGACTCGTTGGTCGCGGTGACCTCGCTGCCGGACTGGCTGAACCTGGCCGACCAGCCCTGGGTGACCCGCTGGCCACTGTTCGGGAAGGTCCACTTGAGCGTCCAGTTGCTGACCGGGTCGCCCAGGTTCTTGATGGTGACGTTGGCGGTGAAGCCGGTGTTCCAGTCGTTGGTCGCGTAGACCACGTCGCAGGCGGGTGCGGCCTGCGCGGCGCCGGCGGGCAGGGTCACCCCGCCGATGGCGAGCACGGTGGCGGCGATGATCGCCACGCGACGGCGTCGTGCCAGTTGTCTCATGTGCGCGGTGTCTCCTCGGACCAGGCCGGGATGGTCCCCGGCGAGGCGCCTGCCCGCGAGGGTGGTGGTCCGCGGGAGATTCGAGGCGCCGGGAAGGTGGTCTCCCCCGGGCCCGGCCGGGGTACGGCGGTGCGGCCTGCGCGGGAGGGGGTCCCGCCGGCTGCGATCGGGTGACCGTGACCGGAACTGGTGCTGCCGGCTGCCCTCGGCGGACCCGCATTCACGCGAGGTGGCTCCTGTCGCGTTGAATCGACAGTCTGCCATGGAAGCGCTCCCACAACAAGCGTGCTGATGGCGGGATCAGCTCCTTGTTTCGATCTCGTTTTGGGTCTTTCACAATGGCGTGACGGGCGTTACAGTCGCAACATCGGTCGATGGGAGCGCTTCCATCGACAAGGTTCCAACAAGAAGATCGCCGGGTCCGTCACTGACGGACCCGGGGAACCAGCCCGAGGGCTGACGACGGGCCAGCCCGGACGCCGCCGTCAGCCATCGTCCCGCCACATGGAGGGAGGTGGAACCAGAGCCACTCGCGTGGCCCGGCTCCCGCGCGACACGCACGGCAGGACCCAAATTCCGCCCGTGCGTGTGCAGTTACGGTGGGGACGGGGGTTGCCCTCCCCCGTCCCCACACTAAACCCCCGTACTCGATGGGAAAAGAGGCCGACGGGACAGGCGCACCGCGCCGCCCGGCGGCCTCGCTCGCTGTTCGGGGCCCCACCCGCCTCAACCCGCCACCGCCGGCCCGCCACGACGGCCGGCTGACCGGGCCCGCCGCCCCTGCCCTATCATGGGAGCGCTCCCGAATCTCGGCGGTGGCCCCGTATCCATGAGGAGAATCCATGTCGATACCCACCGGGCCCGCCGGCCCGCTGCGCTTCCCTGACAACTTCGGCTGGGGCGCGGCCACCTCCGCGTACCAGATCGAGGGCGCCGCCAAGGAGGACGGGCGCGGCGAGTCGGTCTGGGACACCTTCAGCCGTGTCCCCGGGCGCACCCGCAACGGCGACACCGGCGACGTGGCCGCTGACCACTACCACCGGTACGCCGAGGATCTTGACCTGATGCGCGACCTCGGGTTGCGCAGCTACCGCTTCTCCATCTCCTGGCCACGGATCCAGCCTGACGGCACGGGCGCGCCCAACCAGCGCGGGCTCGACTTCTATCGCCGGCTCCTCGACGGCCTGCACGAACGCGGGATCACCCCGATGGCCACCCTGTTCCACTGGGACCTACCGCAGGCGCTACAGGACGCCGACGGCTGGGAGTCACGCGACACCGCCCACCGCTTCGCCGACTACGCCGACGCGGTCTTCCATGCCCTCGGCGACCGGGTGCCGGCCTGGCTCACCGTCAACGAGCCCAAGACCGTGGTGCAGAACGGCTACCTCATCGGCCACCACGCCCCGGGCCGGCAGGACCCGGACGCGGCCTACCTGGTCGCCCACCACCTCCAGCTCGCGCACGGGCTCGCGGTCGGCGCGCTGCGGGCCACCGGCAGTGCCAGCCGGATCGGCCCCGCGCTCAACCTGCACCCCTGCTACCCCGCCGACGACTCCCCGCAGGCTGCCGCCGCCGCCCGCCTCTACGACGGCTACGAGAACCGGCTCTACCTGGACTCCCTGCTCAAGGGCAGCTACCCGGAAGACGTGCTCGCCGACCTGGGCCCGCAGAGCCGGATGGTCCAGGGCATCCGCGACGGCGACCTGGCGATCATCTCCGCACCGGTCGACCTGCTGGCCGTGCAGTACTACACGCCGATCTACGTCGCCGCCGACGGCGGCACCGAGCACCGCTGGTCGACCTCCGAGGCCGAGTGGCAGCAGATCTATCCCGAGGGGATGTACGACATCCTGACCCGGGTCACCCGCGACTACGGCCCCATCCCGCTCACCGTCACCGAGAACGGGCTGCCCACACCGGACGCCCTGGCCGCGGACGGCACCGTCCACGACGCGGGTCGGATCAACTTCCTGCGTGACCACCTCGCCGCCGCGCACCGGGCCATCGCCGCCGGGGTGCCGCTGGAGAGCTTCCACGTCTGGTCGCTGCTGGACAACTTCGAGTGGGCCGAGGGGTACGACCAGCGGTGGGGACTGGTCTACGTGGACTACCCGACCCAGCGGCGGGTGCTCAAGAGCAGCGCCACCTGGTACCGCTCCGTCATCGCCGACGGCGGCTTCTGAGCAGGCCGCCACCCGGACGGCCGGGCCCGGACGGCTCGGCTCCGGTGAGCCGGTGACCGTCCGGGACTCGGCCGGGCCAGTCAGCGGGGCAGCGCCTGCTGCAACTCCGCGCGCAGAGCCGGAGTGAGCATCTCCCCCGCCTGCTTGGCCAGCCGGGCCATCTCGTAGCCCACCACACCGATGTCCGCGTCACCGGCGGCCAGCGTGGCCAGGATCGAACCGTCGCGAATCTGCATCACCAGGAAGTAGCCGCGGCCCATCTCGACAACCGTCTGCTTGACGATATCGCCGTCGAACAACTGGGCCGCGCCCGCGGTGATGCTCATCAGCCCGGAGGTCACTGCGGCGAGCTTGTCCGCGTTGTCGCGGGGCAGGTGGTCGGAGATCGCCACCAGCAGCCCGTCGGAGGAGACCACCACGGCGTGCGCCACGCCCGGCACCCGCTCCGCGAACGCGCTCACCAGCCAGCTCAGGTCACGCGCCTCCTGGCTCAACGTCGTCACTGTCGTCGTCCCCTTTCGTCGTGCCCCCCGGACGGTGGCACGGGTATCTCGGTGGTGTCCTCGGCCTCGGCGCGCCGCACTCCGCTGTAGAGCCGGGAGAGCATGCCGCCGACCGCCTCAGGGTCCGGGTCAGCGCGGGCCAGCGTCGACACCGGTTGTGCCGAACGAGTGACCGCGGACAATTGCGCCATGGGCACCCGCACCGGCAGCCCTCGTTCATTCGTGCCGGCGGTCACCGGGATGGCCGGCGGCACCGCCGCCACGGGCACTGCCGGCGCAAAGGGACCCTGCCGCGACCACCAGCCCCCGCCGTCGTCGCGGGCGGTGGCCGGGGTCAGCACGTCCTCGGCGCGCACCGGAACCGGACGGGCCTGGCGCGGCACGGCGACGCCCGGCGGACGGCCGGCCACCGGCAGGTCCCGCGCTGCGAAGCCCGGCACGGGGGCACCGGCCTCCCGGATGCCCAGGGGCTGCGGAGCCACTCCCCGAGCGGCGCTCGTCGCCAGCATCCGAGCCGGCGCGGGTGGATCCAGCTCCACCGAGCCCGCCGGGGCCAGCAACACGGCGGGCAGCGCGAGCCGGGCGACCAGGCCGTCCTGGCCGCCGTCCAGCCGCACGCGTAGGCCCAGCCGGGCCGCCAGGTGGCTGACCACGAAGAGACCCATCCGCTCCACCGCCGCGACGTCCGCGGCTGGAGGGCTGGCCAGCACCGCGTTCGCCTCAGCCAGCGCGGCTGGGCTCATGCCCAGACCACGGTCGGCGATCTCGATCAGGGTGGTCGCGCCCTCGACCCGGGCGGTCACCACCACGGTGGTGTCCGGGCGGGAGAAGGCAGTGGCGTTCTCCAGCAACTCGGCCAGCAGGTGCACCAACTCGCCGACGGCGTGCCCGACCACGTGCACCTCGGCCACCGACTCGATGCGGACCCGCTGGTACTGCTCGATCTCCGCGGCGGCGGCCAGCAGCACCGCGCCGAGACCGACCGGTCGGTTCCACCGGCGGGTGGAGTCGGTGCCGGCGAGCACCAGCAGGCTCTCGTCGTTGCGGCGCATACGCGCGGCCAGGTGGTCGAGCTTGAACAGGTTCTCCAGCTGGTCCGGGTCGCTCTCCTCGCGCTCCAGGTCGTCCAGCAGCTCCAGTTGGCGCTCCACCAGCACCTGGCTGCGACGGGCCAGGTTGACGAACATCGCGTTGACGTTGCGCCGCATGAGCGCCTGCTCGACGGCGACCGTGACCGCGCTGCGGTGCACCGCCACGAACGCCTCGGCCAGCTCACCGATCTCGTCGAGCGAGCGGACCACCGCCGGCGCGACCTCGATTCCCGGCACCCCGCCGGTGACGGTCTTCAGGCGGTCCAGTGCGTCCGGCAGCTCAATCTGCGCGATCCGGAGCGCCTGGCTACGCAGCAACCGCATCGACCGGGCGACCGACCGCCCGACGAGCAACGAGATCAGCAGGGCGACCAGCAGGACCGCGACGACCCCGCCGACGACCAGCAGGGTGGCCCGCAGCTGACCGTCACTGGCGTCGTCGGCCTGCCGCACGGCGTCGTCCAACACGCCCGCCTCAAGCTGCCGCAGCAGCTCCTGGCGCTGCTGGCTGGCCGACCACCACTGCTCTGACGGCAACACCTCCGGCGACGCGTCACCGGCCGGCAGGCTGCGTTCCTCCAGCCGGGTGGCGAGCACGAACATCGGGGCCACCGAGGTCTCGTCGTACCGGCGGATCTGATCGGTCGTCGCGGCCACCCGGAACGCGCCGAGCGCGGTCAGTTGCTGGGCGCGCAGATCGGTGAGGAGCACCCGGTCCTCGGTGCCGTAGCCTCCACCGCGGGCGGCGGCGTAGAGCTGGGCCCGCACCCGGGAGGAGAGCTCCTTGACGCGGGCCAGCTGGACGTAGCGCAGCACCGCGTCGTTCAACGCCGGCTGGTCCTGACCAGGGGTCGGCTCGGCGAGCAGGTCGAGCATCGCGCCGACTGCCCGGTGGTAGTTGCTCAGGATGGTGTCGTTGCTGAGCACCGCCGGCGGGATCGCCGCACGGATGTCGGCCACCTGGTCGTACGCCTCCAGCGCCTCGGAGAAGGCGACCCGCCAGGACGCGTCGGCGTTCGCCAGCGGCTCGGCGGCTTGGCGCAGGTCGACGATCGCCCGGTCGGTGGCCGCCTGCAACGGCTTCAGGTCGGTCGCCGCGGTCTCCCGGTCGCCACCCCTACGCAGCTCACCCAGCTCGCCCGCCGAACGGTCGCGCTCCTGCTGGAGCTGGTGCACCACCGCGGTGATCTGCCGGCCGATGCCGACCTGGCGGGAGAATTCGTTCAACGCCGTCGTCCGCCCCACCAGCGCGCTGGTCTGCACGCCGGCGAGCACCAGGAACGCCACCGACGGCACCACCAGCACGGTGGCGAGCTTCGTGCTCATCCGCCAGTCCCGCAGCCGGAACGGTGACCGACGCCGATGTGGAACGACGCGGACGTCGAAGCGGCGTCGACGATGGTTCGACACCGCGCCGGTCGCCGGGTCGGGAGCTACCGCCACCCTGTCTCCTCCGTCCTACCGCGTCCACCGCGGTCCGGGGAGCGCAGTCCATCCAACCAGGCTCGGGAGCGCTGTCAACGGCCCGGGCAACGCGGAGGTTCAGGAAGGATACTGCGGGCGGGAAGGTCCTGCCGTGGTCGGCAAGACCAGCTCATCCGTCCGGCCGATGTCGGCGAGGTCGGCCGCGTCACCAAACCGACCCAGGGCCACCAACGCCGCGCCGGTGGCGCCGATCTCCGGGTTGCGTTGGTGCGACACCGGTCGCGGTGCGAGCGCGGCGGCGAAGGCCTGCCGCCACCACACCGAGGCTGCCACCGCACCCCCGCCCAGCACCACACCGACCGGTTTGTCGATCGTGGACTCCAGCACCGCGAGATCCTCGGCGACCAGCTCGCACAGCCCCTGCATCAGCCCGGCCAGGATGTCCACGGAGGTGGTGCTGAAGCTGAGTCCGCGCAGCTCGCCGCTGCCAGTCGGCGCGAGGCCGGGCGGCCGGTCGCCACCGAAGCGGGAGTCGGCCGGTCGGCCACCGCCCGCCGGCACCAACGCCAGCGCCGCGTCCAGCTCGGCGCCCCGGGGCAACCGCAGCTCCCGGTTCGCCCAGGCGAACAGGTTGCCACCGCTGGAGTACGCCGCCCCGGTCACCACATGGTCGTGGTCGACCCGGTAACGCCACAGCCGTTCGGGGAGCCGTGGCATGGGTTCGCCGGCCGGGATCCGCTGCATCAGCCGTACGGCCGCGGAGGTGCCGACGGTGACTGCGGCCCGGCTCGGGTCGACGCAGCCCGAACCGACGTTCGACGCCCCACCGTCACCCACCGGCGGTGCCCAGCGGGCCTCCGCCAACTGCGGCCAACGGCGGGCCCGGTCGGCCCGGAGCCGGCCGTGCCAGTCCAGCTCACCCAGGGACGGCAGCTCCTGTGGTCGCACCCCGGCGAGCGTCAGCGCCTCCTCGTCCCAGCGCAGGCTGCCCAGGTCCAGCAGACCGGTCCCGGAGGCCTGGGAGACCGACATGGGCGCCTCGTCGAGCAACTCGCCCAGCACGTACTCGGGCAGGCCGACGAACCGGGCGATCGGGGTGCCGGACTGCTCGCGCAACCAGGGCAGCCGCATCGACCAGTAGGAGCGGTGCCACCAGCAGCCGGTGCGCTGGTGGAAGTCGTCCGGGTCGGCCGGCCCCGCCGTACCGCCGACCGGCGCGGGCCGGGTGTCCAGCCAGGTGATCACCGGGCCGATCGGGGCGCCCTCGCGGTCCAGCGGAAGCACCGAGTGCCACTGGGCGGAGACCGCCACCAGGCCGACGTCGTGCAGGTGCCCCGCGTCGGCCAGCTCGTCCAGGCACTCGACCAGGTAGGCGAGATAGGCGGGACCGGACAGGGTGCCGGTGCCGTCGTCACCGATGGCCAGGTCGACCTTGCGCCGGGCCAGTGCACCGGGCAGCGGTCGGGTGTCCGCGTCCAGCACCAGCCCGCGTACCGAGGAGGTGCCCAGATCGAGCGCGAGAATGTTCATCGCCGGTCAAGTTACCCGGTGCCAGCCGGGCGACGGGCGCGTAGGGTGGATCACATGCTCGCGCATCTGACCTGCTGGTGGCCCGCCAACCCGGCGGCCATCTCCCGCGCGTAGCTCCATCCACGCGGCCGCCATCGAGGCGGCCGCCGGATCTCCCGGCCCGATGGCCGCCCCGCAGGCGGCGCCCGGCCTGACGGAGACTCCGATGACCCACCTGACCGATCTGCTCGCCGCCGTCGCCCACGGTGTCGACCCTGGTCCCTTCGCGCTGCTGCACCGCGACGGCGCGGACGAGCTGGAGCTGTTCACCGGCCCGGTCGACACCGTCGACCGGCTCGCGGACATCCCGCTGACGCCGGGCACGCCCGGGCCGCGGACTCTGGCCCTGGTGCCGTTCCGGCAGATCACCGAGCGCGGCTTCGCCTGCGTCGACGACGGCGCCCCGCTGGAGTGCCTCCAGGTCCGCGAGCATCGGCGGATCACCCTGGCCGACGCCCTGGCCGCGCTGCCCGACGAGCCGGTCCGCACCATCGACGCCGCCTTCGACATCACCGACGAGGAGTACGCGCGGACCGTGCAGCGGGTGCTGGCCGAGGAGATCGGCCGCGGCGAGGGCGCGAACTTCGTCATCCACCGCACCCTGCACGCCACCGTGCAGGGCCCACCGCTGGTGGCCGCGCTGGCCGCACTGCGCCGGCTGCTGGTCGCCGAGCGCGGCGCGTACTGGACCTTCGTGGTGCACACCGGAGCGCGGACTCTGGTCGGCGCCAGCCCGGAGCGGCACGTCAGCGTCGACGACGGGCTGGTGATGATGAACCCGATCAGCGGCACCTTCCGGTCTGCCGGTGGCACCCCGGACCGGGCGGCGTTGCTGCGCTTCCTCGCCGACCCGAAGGAGGTCGAGGAGCTGTACATGGTGCTCGACGAGGAGCTGAAGATGATGGCGACCGTCGCCGAGCACGGCGGTCAGGTGATCGGCCCGTACCTGAAGGAGATGTCGCACCTGGCGCACACCGAGTACCTGCTCGCCGGGCGGGGCACCCGTGACGTGCGGGAGGTGCTGCGCGAGACGATGTTCGCCCCCACCGTGACGGGCAGCCCGATGGAGAACGCCTGCCGGGTGATCGCCCGGCACGAGCGCCGAGGCCGGGGTTACTACGCGGGTGTGCTGGCCCTGCTCGGCCACGACGAGGCCGGCCAGCAGACGCTGGACGCCCCGATCCTGATCCGGACCGCCGAGATCTCCCCCACCGGCCGGCTACGGGTGCCGGTGGGCGCCACCCTGGTCCGGCACTCGACGGCGGCCGGCGAGGTGGCCGAGACGCACGCCAAGGCGGCCGGTGTACTGGCCGCGCTCGGCCTCGGGCCGGCGGCGCCCGTCGGCGGCAGCGGACCGGTCGCGCGACTGGCCGACGAGCCGGCGGTACGCGACGCGCTGGCCGCGCGTAACGCACCGCTGGCGCGGTTCTGGCTGGACCAGCGGTCACCGGATGCACCGGGCCTGCCCGGGTTGGTCGGTCGCCGGGTGCTGATCGTGGACGCCGAGGACACCTTCACCGGGATGCTGGCCCACCAACTGGGCGCGTTGGGTCTCGCGGTGACCATGCGGCCGTGGCACGCGAGCGGCCCTGTCGACCCCTACGACCTGGTGGTGGCCGGTCCCGGGCCGGGCGATCCGGGAAGCTCGGACGAGCCGAAGATGGTGGCGCTGCGGAGACTGCTGGCCGAGCTGTTGGCGACCGGCCGCCCCACCCTCGCGGTCTGCCTCGGCCATCAGGTGCTGGCCGGGCTGCTGGGGCTGCCACTGCACCGCCGGGAGGCGCCCTATCAGGGGTTGCAGCGGGAGGTGCGGGTGTTTGGCCGGACCCGCCGGGTCGGCTTCTACTCGACGTTCACCGCCCGCGCCGAGGCGGACCGGCTGGCCACCGCGTACGGGCCGGTGGAGCTGGCCCGGGACTCGAGCGACGGCGCCGTGCATGCCCTCCGTGGGCGCGGCTTCGCCGGGGTGCAGTTCCACCCGGAGTCGGTGCTCAGCCCGGACGGGCTCGCTGTGCTGACCGAGCTGTTGAGCGACCTGCTGCCGGCTCCGCGTACGGACGAGCTGTCCGCAATGGGCGGACGCGCATAGCCGCCCTGCCGCGGGGTAGAGCTGGATCGACCGGTGGCGCGGGCGGGCCGAGAGCCCCCGCCCGCGCCACCGGTCGCCTTCGCCCGTCAGCCGGCCATGCCCGCCTTCAGCGCGGCACCTATCAGCACCGCCCGCCGCGCGGTGAGCGCGCAGGCGCCGAGCGCCACGGCGTCCGGGGCGATTTCACCGTTGTTGCTCGTGTGCGAGGCACCGTACGGGTTGCCGGCGATGAACTGGCTGGTGTCGGTGTAACCAGGGGTGACCACGATGCCGCCCCAGTGGTAGAAGACGTTGAAGAGCGAGGTCAACGTGGTCTCCTGCCCCCCGTGCGAGGTCGCCGTCGAGGTGAAGGCGGAGTAGACCTTGTTGGCCAGCGCGCCCTGGGCCCAGAGCGGGCCGGTGGTGTCGATGAACTGCTTCAGCTGGGCGGCGACCATGCCGTACCGGGTGGGCGCTCCCAAGATCACCACATCGGCCCAGGCCAGGTCGTCGACCATCGCCTCGGGCACATCCTGGGTCTCCAGGCGGTGAGCCTCCCAGCCGGAGTTGGAGCGGACCGCCTCGTCCGGCGCCAGCTCGCGCACCTTGCGCAGGCGCACATCGGCGCCGGCCTCCCCGGCGGCCTCGCACACGGCCTGCGCCATCTGGTACGTGATGCCGGTGGCGCTGTAGTAGATCACCGCTACCTTGGTCTGGGCAGCCATCAGATGTTCCCCTTCGTCTCGGGTTCAGCTCCCGCGACTACCCGTTGCACCTGATCTCTAACGGCGTGTGCTTCCGTTTACCGGTCCGCCGGCCTCAAGTTTTCCGCAACTTCCCGGTGGTTTCGGCCCTACGCCCCGTGCGGGCGGCGATCCTGATGGGGTCGGTGCCGGCGGGAACCAAGCCGCCGCCCCGCACCGAGCACCTGAACGGGGGATCGCGCTCCGTCGGCAATGGGGCTGGCGTAGCGCGATCAGGGGCCCGCCCAGCGCGACCAGGGGCGCGCCCAGCGCCATCGGGGCCGCCGGGGCCGCCGGCCACCGCCCTCGCTCAGCGGACCAGGGCCGCCATCAGCCGGTCCAGCTCGGCGGCCGGGTCGACGGTGAGCCCGGTGTGCACCGGCCCCGTCTGGATCATCGTGCTGCGCGGCGCGGCCAGCCAGTGGAACCGCTCGCCGAGCCGCATCCGGGTCGCCGGCCCGTCCCCGGAGCAGGTCCGGTCCCAGGAGTCGAGCACCGCGGCCACCGCGGGCAGGTCCACGTCGGGTGCCAGTGCGCGGACCCGGTCGGCGTCCAGGTGCGTACGCGCGGCCAGGAAGTCGCGCTGCTGGCAGTAGAGCAACACCCCGACGTTGATCTGCTCGCCGCGCTCGATGCGGGGCACCAGCCGGATCAGCGCGTACTCGAAGGGATGCCTCATGCCGCGCTCCCCTGCGGCAGCCAGTCGGCCGTGCGGGCGACCCGGGCCGACAGGTGCTCCAGGTACGCGGCCCGCGCGGCGTCGGCCGTCTCGAAGTCGGCAGCCGTCAGCCACTCCGCGGGCACCAGGGCCAGGACCTCGGTGAGCAGCTCCGGGGTGACCCGGGGGGCCAGCTCGGCGTCGGCCTCGGCGAGTCGGTGGGCGTACGGCGCCAGCACGTGGTCCTCAGCTCGGTAGGCCCGGTGCACGGCAGCCGCGGCTCGCGGCCAGTTGTGGTGGAAGTACAGGCAGGCGCCGTGGTCGATGAGCCACAGCTCCCGGTGCCAGACGAGCAGGTTCGGGTTGCGCCAGCTCCGGTCGACGTTCTCCACGTACGCGTCGAACCAGAGCACGCGCGAGGCCAACGTCGGGTCGACGGGGTGCGCCACCGGGTCGAAGCCGAGCGCCCCGGGCAGGAAGTCCATCCCCAGGTTGGCGCCGCCGCTGTTGCGCAGCAGCTCCTGCACCTCCTGGTCGGGCTCGGCCCGGCCGATCACCGGGTCGATGTCGAGCACCACCAGTGGGGGCACCCGCAGCTCCAGGCGGCGGGCCAGCTCTGCGCAGATCACCTCGGCGATCAGCGCCTTGGGCCCTTGGCCTGCGCCCCGGAACTTGGCCACGTACGTGCCCAGGTCGTCGGCCTCCACCACACCGGGCAGCGACCCACCCTCGCGCAGCGGGGTGACGTAGCGGATCGCGGTGACCTGGCGGAGCACGACGACCACCCTACTGTGATCTCCGGCCGCGCCCATCGGAAGTGTCGCGCGGCGTCGGGCGTCGGCTCGTTGCGCACGGCCATTGGCAAAACGGAGCGTTGTTCCGTATATTAGTGGAACAGTGATCCGTTTACACCTCGGAAGGCCTCGACATCATGAGCGCAGCGACTCTCGCAGCCGACACCATCAGCGCGCCCACCCCCGTCCTCTCCGCCAGCCCGATCGTGCTGTCAGCTCCCGGCCGCGCCGTGGATCTCCAGGTGCGCGTCTCCGCGCCGATGACCGGTAGTGAGCTGCCGATCATCCTGCTCTCACACGGGCACGGGTATTCGAACAACCTCTCGTCACTGAACGGCTACAGCCCACTGGCCACCTTCTGGGCAGCGCACGGCTTCGTCGTCATCCAGCCCACCCATCTGGACTCGAAGACGCTGAGCCTCGATCCCACCGACCCCGACGCGCCTCTCCACTGGCGTTCGCGGGCCCAGGACATGACGCGCATCCTCGACCAACTCGACGTGATCGAGGCCGCTGTCCCGCAACTCCTCGGGCGCCTGGACCGAAGCCGGGTCGCCGTGGCCGGGCATTCGCTCGGCGGACACACCGCGAGCCTGCTGCTGGGCGCGCGGCTCACCGATCCTCACGACGGGACAGAGGTGAACCTGGCCGAGCCCCGGATCAAGGCGGGTGTGCTCCTTGCCGCGCCCGGCAGAGGCGGCGACGCTCTCAGCGAATTCGCGGCCACGAACTACTCCTTCTTCTTGACCACGGACTTCTCCGCGATGACGACACCCACGCTCGTGGTCGCCGGCGACAAGGACACCTCTGCTCACCTGACGGTTCGGGGCGCGGACTGGCACGCCGATCCGTACGTCCTGGCTCCCGGCCCGAAGACCCTGCTCACCCTCTTCGACGCGGAGCACGGCCTCGGCGGCATCTCCGGATATGACGTCGCCGAAACCACGGACGAGAACCCGGAGCGGGTGGCGGCGGTCCAACTGCTCACCTGGGCATACCTCCGCAGCGAGCTCTACCCCGGCGATTCCGCCTGGCAGGCAGCGCGTGACGTGCTGACCGCCGGGGTCAACCCGCTCGGACGGGTCGAATCCAAGTAGCCCGAGGGGGCCACCTGGCCGACCAGCAGCACAAGGTGGTCCCCCGGTCCCCGGGCCGGCGTCAGTCGAGTTTGTCGCGCAGGTCGTCGACCTGCTGCTGGAGGCGGTCCACGGCACCCTCGTTGTTGACGAAGGTGGAGATGCCAGCGGCGAGACCCAGACCGATCAGCACCGCCAGGATGCTCAGCACCAGCCCGCCGATGGCCACCCCCCGACCGGTCACACCGGGCCGCCGGCTCATCTTCAACCCGACGATGCCGAGGATGATCCCGATGATGCCCAGCACCAAACCGATCCAGGCGAGGATGGCGGTCAGCACGCTGAGCAGGCCGGCAACACCGAAGACCAGAGCGAAGGTGGCGGCCGCGCTCGTCTTCGCGCGGGCGTCCCCCCGATGGGTCCGGGATCCGGCCGGTGCGCCGGCACCGCGGGCCGGCTCGTTTGCGGCAGTCATGGGACTCCCTTCCGTACGCGCGGCGCGCGCACTTCCGGCGGGCCGCTTTCCCACGACGACCGCCGTTACTCCTCGCGTCGGCAGGAGTGTCGGTGGCCGGCCCTAGGCTGGTGGCCCGGCAACCGGAAAGGGGCGCACGATGCCTGCCGACCTCAGCGCGGCCGACGCGTTGGCGCTGCGGATGACGAGTCTGCTGTTGCGCCCGCATCCGAGCACCCGACCCGGCACCGTCGCCGACGTGGTCGAGTGGTTCGGCGCGATGCAGGCACAGGATCTGGCCAGCGGCCTGTGGTCTCTGGGTGCCCGGCTGCCGGGCCGCACCCTGGCCGACGTGCAGGCGGCGTTGGAGCGGCGCGAGGCGCTACGCACCTGGCCGATGCGGGGCACCGTGCACCTGGTTCCGCCCGCCGACGCCCGCTGGATGCTGGAGCTGACCGGCGTCCGTTCGCTGGCCGGCGCGGCGACCCGCCGGGCGCAGCTCGGGCTCAGTGAGACCGACGCGGACCGGGCGATCGACGTCCTCGGCACGGCGCTGGCCGGCGGCAACCGGCTCACCCGTGCGGAGTGCCTGGCCACCCTGCGCGCGTCAGGGCTGGCCACCGACGGGCAGCGCGGCTACCACCTGCTGTGGTTCGCGAGTGTGCGCGGGGTGACCTGCGTGGCACCGAACGTCGGCACGGATCAGACCTTCGCCCTGCTCGACGAGTGGGCACCCGAGTCACGCCAGCTGGACCGGGACGAAGCGCTGGCCCTGCTCGCCCACCGCTACGTGCGCGGTCACGGGCCGGTCACCGACCGCGAGTTCGCCGGCTGGTCCGGTCTGACGCTGACCGACGCGCGGCGCGGGCTGGCCGCCGCCGGCGACGCGCTGAGCACAGTGCGAGTGGAGGGCACGCCGATGCACGTCGACGCGGCGCTGGCCGACGTTCCACGCAGCCCGGTGGACGAGGTGCTGGTGCTGCCGGGCTTCGACGAATACCTGCTCGGCTACCGGGACCGCACGTTGATGCTCGACCCCGCGCACCAGGCGGCCGTCGTGCCGGGCAACAACGGCATCTTCCAGGCCACCGTGGTCCGCGCCGGTCGGGTGGTGGGCGTCTGGAAGCGCAAGGTCAGCCGGGGCGCGGTCACCATAACGGTGCAACCGCTGGTGCCGATGGCCGACGACGAACGGGCCTGTGTTGAGCAGGCGCTGAAGCGGTACGCCGACTTTCTCGGCCTGCCACCGCGATTCGACTGGCTGACCTGACTCAGCGGCGTTACTCCTCGGCCGGGTCGGCCGTTTGAGCATCGGCTCGTGCCGGGTTGGCCCGTCGCGGGCGGGCGGCGGTGAGCAGCTCGATGATCCGGGCCACCCGGGGGTCCGTGCGGATCTGCGCCACGGTGGCCGGCAGCGGCAGTCGCCAGTTCGGATACTCGTCCACCGTGCCCGGCATGTTCGGCTGGCGCACCTCGCCCAGCACGTCGTAGAGAGAGATGCCGAGCAGCCGGGTCGGGCTGGCCGCGAGCGCGGCGTGCATCGCCACCACCACGTCGCCGTCGTCGGGCTGGGCCGGCCCGCCGGCCGGCTGTGACCCCGGGTCGGGCGTCTGCGGCAGCAGCGCCTCGTCGCGCAGCATGGAAAGCAGCCGCTCCCGGTCCGCGACGGCTCGGGCCCGCTCCACCGCCACGTCGGCGCTGAGCAGCTTCAACTCGTCGCGCACCCGCACGTGCTCACCGGTCAGGAAGCCGGGAGCGGTGGGCAGATCGTGGGTGGAGATCGTGGCGAGGGCGTTGCGCGGCCACCGGGCCGGTGGGACGAAGTCGCCGTCGTCGTCGCGTGCGAACCACAGCACGGTGGAGCCGAGCATGTTGCGCCCACGCAGCCCCCGGGTCACGGCCGGCTGGACCGTGCCAAGGTCCTCACCGACCACCACCGCCCCGGCCCGGTGCGCCTCCAGCGCGAGGATGCCGAGCATCGCCTCGGCGTCGTAGCGGACATAGGTGCCCTCGGCTGCCCCGGCACCCGGCGGCACCCACCACAGCCGCCACAGGCCGGCGACGTGGTCCACCCGCAGGCCACCGGCGTGCCGCAGGGTCCGGCGCAGCATGTCCCGGTAGGCCGCGTACCCGGTTGCGGCGAGCCGGTCCGGGCGCCACGCTGCGAGCCCCCAGTCCTGGCCGAGCTGGTTGAAGTCGTCCGGCGGTGCGCCGACCCGCACACCCTGGGCCAGCACGTCGGCGAGCTGCCAGCCATCCGCGCCGCCCGGGTCGATGCCGACGGCCAGGTCGTGCACCACGCCGACCGGCATCCCGGCCTCGCGGGCCGCCGCCGTCACGGCGTCGAGCTGCTCGTCGCACAGGTGTTGCAGCCAGGCGTGGAAGTCCACCCGGTCGGCGAGTTGGCGGCGCTGCTCGGCGACCGCCGGGGCGTCCGGGTGATGCAGCTCCGCCGGCCAGGCACGCCAGTCGTTGCCGTGCCGCTCGGCCAGCGCGCACCAGGTGGCGAAGCTGCCCAGCGCCGGGTCCGCGGCAAGGTCCACCCGCTGGGCGTACGGGTGCAGCAACTCCAGGGCGTGCCGCTTGGCGGCCCACACCTCGTCGTAGTCGATCAGGTCACCACGGTCGGGGCGCAACGCGTCGACCACCGCACGGGTCGCCGGGTCCGCCGCACGGTACGCGGCGGTGTCGCTGACCCGCAGGTAGAGCGGGTTGACGAAGCGTCGGCTCGCTGGCGAATACGGTGAAGCAGCGACCGGATGGGCCGGCCCGACCGCGTGCAGCGGGTTGAGCAGCACCAGCCCCGCACCGGTGGCACCGGCCCACCCGGTGAACTCGGCGAGGTCACCGAGATCGCCCATGCCCCAGGAGCGCTCCGAGCTGAGCGCGTAGAGCTGGAGCATCCACCCCCAGGTGCGTGGTGGCACCGGCAGCCGACGGGGCACCACCACCAGCGTCATCTCCCGGCCGGCGCAGGCCAGCCGGTGCCAGCCCAGCGGCAGGTCCGACGGCAGCTCGCCGTCGACCGCACGACGGCCGCCGTCCTCCAGGGTCACCACACCCGGGCCGGGCAGTGCCCGGGAGCTGCCGTGGGTGAGCACGACCGTCTCCGGCAGTGCGCCCCGGTCGACCGCGCGGGCGGCGGCGAGCGCGTCGGCGATGGCTGTCGGGCTGGTGGCGTCCACGCCGAGCAGGCCGAGCACACCCACGACCGTCTCCGGTGCGACCTCGACGCGGCGATGCCGCCAATCCTCATACCAGGTGGACACGCCGTGCGCGTTGGCCAGCGCGGCCAGTCGTCGATTCATCCGTCCCCCGCTTCGCGACGCGACCTGCGACCACCTTGCCACGGCCGGCCGCGCGCCGCAGGGCACGACGGGGGCCGGCGGGCGAACCCGCCGGCCCCACCACGGTGGACGCTGTCAGTCGGCGAGCGCGCCGGCAGCCCGGCCCTCGTGCAGGGTGAGGTTGCGACCGTTGGACGGGTCGAACAGGTGGATCTTCTCCAGGTTGAACCAGACCCGGCGCGACTGCCCCTCAACGACCGGGGACTCCGCGGACAGCCGGGTGACCAGGTTGCCGCCCGCGCCGGCGAAGTCGGCCGCACCGGCGTCGGCTGCCAACTCCTCCAGCTCGGCGGCGCTGGCCTTCTCGCCCTCCACGGTGAAGTAGACGTACTTGTCCGAGCCCATCGACTCGACGATGTCGACTGGCGCCTCGAACTCGATGCCCCGGCGGCGGGTGTCCTCGTCGATCAGCTCGGCGTCCTCGAAGTGCTCGGGGCGGATGCCGAGGATCAGCTCGCGGGGCGCGTCGGCGGCCTCCAGCTCGCGGCGTACCCGGTCGCCGAGCGGCACGTCACCCAGAGCGGTGTGCAGCCCGCCGTCCTGCACGGCGGCGTGCAGGAAGTTCATCGACGGCGAACCGATGAAGCCGGCCACGAAGAGGTTGCGCGGGTGGTCGTAGAGCTCCTGTGGAGGGCCGACCTGCTGCACCGCGCCGCCGCGCATGATCACCACACGGTCGCCGAGGGTCATCGCCTCGGTCTGGTCGTGGGTGACGTAGACGGTGGTGGTGCCGAGCTGCTTCTGCAACCGGGACACCACCGTACGCATCTGCACCCGCAGCTTCGCGTCGAGATTGGACAGCGGCTCGTCCATCAGGAACGCCTTCGGCTGGCGGACGATCGCCCGACCCATCGCCACCCGCTGGCGCTGCCCGCCGGAGAGGTTGGCCGGCTTGCGGTCCAGCAGCGGGGTCAGCTCCAGCACCTTCGCCGCCTCGTCGACCTTCTGGTTGATGGTCTCCTTGTCCAGTTTCGCCAACCGCAGCGGGAACGCCATGTTCTCCCGCACGGTCATGTTCGGGTACAACGCGTACGACTGGAACACCATGGCGATGTCCCGGTCCCGGGGAGCCTTGTCGTTGACGCGCTGGCCGGCGATGCGCAGCTCACCGGAACTGATGTCCTCCAGCCCCGCGATCATGTTGAGGGTGGTGGACTTACCGCAGCCCGAGGGCCCGACCAGGATCACGAACTCGCCGTCGGCGATCTCCAGGTCGACGTCCTGCACGGCGACGGTCCCGTCCGGGAAACTCTTGCTCACCTTGTCGAGCACGATGTCAGCCATGACTACTCACCTATCCCTTGACGGCGCCGGAGGTCAGACCGGACACGATGCGGCGCTGGAAGAAGAGGACGAACAGGATGATCGGAACGGTGATCACCACGGCAGCGGCGCAGATCGCCCCGGTGGGATCCTCGAACTGCGACTCGCCGGTGAAGAACGACAGGGCGACCGGCACCGTACGGGCGCGTTCGGTGGAGGTCAGCGTGATCGCGAAGAGGAAGTCGTTCCAGCAGAAGATGAAGACCAGGATCGCCGTGGTGAACAACCCGGGGGCGGCCAGCGGTGCGATCACCCGCCGGAACGCCTGCGCCTGGGTGGCGCCGTCCATCTTCGCCGCCTTCTCCAGGTCCCACGGGATCTGCTTGAAGAACGCCGACAGCGTGTAGATCGCCAGCGGCAGCGCGAACGTGATGTACGGCAGGATCAGCCCGGGCCAGGTGTCGAAGAGGCCGAGCTGACGCTCGATCTCGAACAGCGGCGACACCAGCGACACCTGCGGGAACATCGCGATCAGCAGGGAGACACCGACCAGCAGTCGCTTGCCGGGAAAGTCCAGCCGGCTGATCGCGTACGCGGCCATCGCGCCGAGCACCACCGCGATGAGCGTGGCGATCAGCGCGATGCCGATCGAGTTGACCAGCGCCCGGACGAACTGGTCGGTGTCGAAGATCGTCTTGTAGTTGTCGAGCGTCCACTCGCGGGGGATGAAGTTCCCGTCGGTGAGGGTGGCCGGCGTCTTGAACGACAGCGACGCGATCCACAGCACCGGGACGAGCGCGAAGACGACCACGAGGACGTCGAGCAGACCCCAACGCAGCTTCGCCCGGGTGGGGGTTGCGGTACCGGTGGCCATGTCAGCGCCTCTCGGAGTCGTCGCTGCCCGGGGCAGCGGTACCGAACAGCTTCACGAAGACGAACGCGATGATCGCCACGGTGATGAAGATCAGCACCGACATCGTCGAACCGATGCCCAGGTTGAGGCCTCGGATCAGGTTGTTGTAGGCGAGCATCGACACCGACGACGTCTCATTGCCGCCAGCGGTCAAGACGAAGATGTTGTCGAAGACCCGGAACGCGTCCAGGGTGCGGAACAGCAGCGCGACCAGGATCGCCGGCTTCATCACCGGCAGCATCACCTTCGTGAACCGCTGCCAGGCGGTGGCACCGTCGGTGGAGGCGGCCTTGAGCAGGTCCTCCGGCACCAGCGCCAGCCCGGCCATCAGCAGCAGCGCCATGAACGGGGTGGTCTTCCAGATCTCCGCGAGCATGATGATCGCCAGGGAGCTGGCCCGCTCGGTGAGCGGTGCGCCGTCGCTGAACAGGTTGGCGAGGTACCCGGTGCCGGGCGTCCAGGCGTACCGCCAGGAGAACGCGGCGACCACCGTGACGATCCCGTACGGGATGAGCGCCGAGGTCCGCACCAGGCCGCGGCCGATCAGGGTGCGGTGCATGATGATCGCCAACCCCATGCCGAGCACCAGCTCGACGGCCACGGTGACCACCGTGATCAGCATGGTCACCCCGAACGCGGTCCACCAGAACTCGTTGCTGAGCACGGTGACGTAGTTCTCCAGCCCGATGAACTTGCGCTCGTCGGGAAAGCGCAGGTCGAAGCGCTGCAACGACAGCCAGACCGAATAGATGATCGGGTACGCGGTCACCGCGACCATGACCAGCGCGGCGGGCGCGCAGAGCAACCAGCCGAGCTTGCGTTCGGCCTTCTTGTTCTCGCTCAGCGGCGGCTTACGACGGCCGCCGCGTTGGGTGGGCACGGTGGCACGCTGGCCATCGGTCTTCTCCGTGGTCGCAGTGGCGGCGGGCCGGGTCACGGCAGGACCCCCTTCGACTGGAGGGCATCAGAGATGGCCTTGCGCAGCTCGTCCGCGGTCTGCTGCGGACGGATCGCCGACGGCGGTGACAGGATCGCCGACATCACGGTGGAGATGCTCTGGTAGGCCGGGGTCAGTGGACGGGTCGCCGGGTCCTTCAGTTCCTCCAGGATGGTGTCCTTCATCGGGTACGCCTCGACCATCTCCGGATCGTCGTAGACGGCCTCGATGGTGGGCGGTACGCCGTCGTTGATCGCGGAGAACTTCTGGTTCTCGGCGTTGCGGAGGCAGCGGGCCGCCTCGAAGGACAGCTCCGGGTGCTTGGAGTAGGAGCTGACCGCCAGGTTGACCCCGCCGATGGTGACCTTGCTCGGGGTGCCCTCGTCGGTGCCGGGGATCCGTGCCCAGCCGACCTGCTTGGCCAGCTCCGGGTTCGCCTCCTGTAGGGCCGGGTAGACGAACGGCCAGTTCACCTGGAACGCGCCCGCGCCGGTCTGGAACTCCAGCCGGACCGGGTCCTCGGTGGCGTTGCTGAACGACGGCGAGGTCACGCCCGACGTGGCGAAGCGCTTCAGCTGCTCCAACGCGCGAACAGTGCCCCCGTCCATCACGGCCTTCTTGCCGTCGTCGGAGAGGATCTTTCCGCCGGCGCTCTCGGCCAGGGTGTTGTAGAGGACGACCAGACCCTCGTACTGGGCGCCCATGGTGAGCACCTGGTACGGCTTGTCCTGGTCCTTGAGCTGCTGGGCCGCACTGATCATCTGGTCCCAGGTCGTCGGCGGCTGGGGCACCAGGTCCTTGCGGTACCAGAGCAGTTGGACGTTGGTGTTCTTCGGTGCCGCGTACAGCTTGTCCTCGTAGCGGGCGGTGTCCAGCGGCCCGGCGAGGGTGCCCTGCTCGACTTCGGCCTTGTCCTGGCCGGTCCACTCGCGGATCCAGTCGGCGCTGGCGAACTCCTGGGTCCAGGTGACGTCCAGGCCGAGCAGGTCCATGCCGCTGTCCTCGGCGGCCAGGCGGCGCACCATCTGCACCCGCTGGTCGTCGGCCTGCCGGGGCAGCACCCGGTAGGCGATCTCGTACCGCCCCTGTGCCTGCGCGTTGCAGTCGTCGACGACCTTCTGCAGGTTCTGCTCGGGCGGGTAGTACAGGTTGAGTGTCGGTGGGCCACCAGCGTCGTCGGCGCCGCACGCGGCCATCGGCGCCACCATCGCAAGCGCGACAGCCGCCGTTCCAAGCCGAACAATCGGCCCACGCCGGTGTCGAGCCGTTCCGGGGTCCGTCATCACCTTCCCCCTCTCTACGGCGAAACCGGGGAAGGCATCCGCGCCCCGGTGCGCGGCGAGACGATTCCGAGCCGGCGAGCTGCGGAAACACTCCGGCTCGGATGCTCCGTGGGGCTACTCTGCCCCACCTGTGAAGCCGCGAAACCTGGCCACGAGCAATGTCAGCCCCGGGCCCTCGCCCAGGAGAGGAAGCGCTCGGTCATCCCGGTCGGGGGGTGATCCGGGTGGAGTTGGGTGAGCTGGTTCGTCGCCTCATGCATCAGGGTGCCGAGATAGATCAACAGCGCGGTCCGGCTGCCCCGGTACTCGGTCAGCAGGGCCAGCTTGGCCGGCTGGCAGGGCCACTCCGTGCCGCAACTGCGGCACCGCCACAGCGGGCGCATGGCGACGTGCGGGACGGGCGGCCGGACCACCGTCATCGCCACCGCTTCGCGGGCTGGTGGTCTCTCCACCATGTGATCGGGCTCAGCACATCGACCTCCTCGGGGACGGGGACGGGGACGGGGCCGCTCCCGCAAGGGGGAAACGGGAGCGGCCCCGGGGGCAGGGCCCGCCGCCGCCACTTCCGGCCACCAGCGGACCCGCCACTGGTGACAGTCTGGGATGACGCGACTACCGTCGATACGTGCTCACGGCATCCGTGCAGCTCAACGGCTCAGGTGAGCAGCCCTGGAAGACACGCCGATCCACAGTGAGCGAAGGTTGGGGAATCGATGGGGACCGCTACCGACTACGTGTTGGAGGAGCTACGCCTGTTCCGGGCGGGGCTCGGGCTCAGTCAGGACGACTTCGGCAGGGGCATCGGCTATTCAGGCTCGCACGTCAGCTCGGTGGAGACGGGTGGCCGACCGCCCACGAAGGAGTACATGCGGGCGGTCGATGCCCACCACGAGACCAGCGGGCGCTTCCAGCGGATGCTGGAAAGGTTGGCCCAACTCGACGCCGAGCCGGCCTGGCTCCGCGAGTGGATCGAGTTCGAACGGGAGGCGACCACGCTGCGCTGGTTCGAGCTGGCGTACGTGCCGGGTCTCCTACAGACCGAGCGGTACGCACGCGCCACGCTTGCCGGCGGCCGGTTCGATGTCGAGGACATCGATCGCATCGTCGCCTCCCGGCTGGAGCGGCAGGCGATCCTGCACCGTCCCCGCCCGCCTCAACTCATCGCCGTCCTGGACGAGGCCGTGCTCCGCCGGCCGGTGCTCGATCAGCCGGGGCTGATGGCCGAGCAGTGTGAGCACCTGGCCCAACTGGCGACGGCGGAGCATATTCAGGTGCACATCGTTCCGGCGGATGCTGGCATGTACCTGGGAATGGGCGGCCAGTTCATCATCGCCGAAATGCCGGACGGCGAGCGGGTGGCCTACGCGGACAACCAGCTCACCGCGCAGATCGTCGATGCAATGACCGATATCGCTAAGCTGGCGAAGACGTGGGAGATCGTGCGGAACGAAGCGCTTCCCCGCCGGCAGTCAATCGAGTTGATCAAGGAAGTGACGAAGTCATGGACATGATGACCCCGCAGTGGCGGAAGTCGACCAGGTCCGGCGGCAACGGCGGAGCCTGCGTCGAGGTCGCCGACAACCTGCCGACCACGGTGCTGGTACGTGACAGCAAGGACCGGGAGGGCGGCACCCTGCACGTCGACCCGGCGGCCTGGAAGGCGTTCGTCGGTTACGCCAAGCAGCACTGAGCCCCACAGGGCCGCCCCGACCAGGCATGCTGGGACCATGATCGCGCGCTTCAAGGATCTCTGTCTGGACGCCGCCGACCCGCTCACACTGGGCGCCTTCTGGGCCCGGGTGCTCGACGGTGACGTGGCCGATGCCGGCGACGACGACACCCGGGTGGACCCCCGCTCGGCGCGCTCAAACGCCGAGTCGATCTGGGTGAACCAGGTGCCGGAACCGCGGACCGGCAAGACCCGCGTACACCTGGATCTGCGGATGGCCGACGCGGAGCCGGCGGCGCTGCTCGCGGCCGGCGCCCAACTGGTCCGCAAACCATCCGGCGAGACCACCTGGTGGGTCCTGGACGACCCGGAGGGCAACCCGTTCTGCGCGTTCCCGGCCAGTGCGGGCACGCGGCCAGGCCCGTTCGCGCTGGTCGTGGACTCGGCCGACCCGGCCGCCCAGGCGACCTGGTGGGCCGGTGTGCTCGGCGGCACCGTCGAGTTCGGGTCGACCTACGCGTCGGTGATCGGCGCGACCGGGTTCCCCTGGGACTACTGGGAGTTCGACGCGGTGCCCGAGCCCAAGACGGTCAAGAACCGGCTGCACTGGGACGTCGACCTGACCGACCCGGAGCCGATGGCGTTGATAACGGCGGGCGCGACGCTGCTGCGGGAGCCGCTCGACGAGGCGCACTGGTGGTGGGTGCTGGCCGACCCCGAGGGCAACGAGTTCTGCGCCTTCGCACCGCGTCCCACCGGGTGAACGACCGACTACCCAGCGCGGGCAGCGTCGGCTAGCGTTCTCCTACCGCCGCAGCCAGCGCGTTCGCCGCCGCCGTCGACACGCCTCCGGCCGATCCCAGCCTGCCCGATCGGTTGGTAATCGCGGGAACGTCCCACCGCCGCTCCCCCGGTTCGGCAGGATCGTCCCAACGAGGAGGTGCCGTCGTGCAGGACACCCGCGCTCTCGCCCTGACATTCGAGGTGAGCGGCCTGCCACCGGTCAAGACCGAAGCGTTGTCCATCTTCGCCGCCGGGCATCGGCAGGCGACGAGGGTCCGCACCCTGCTCCAAGCCGCCCTCACGGCGGCCCAGCGCACCGGCTGGACGCCGTTGCCCGGGCCGATCGAGGTCGACCTGCTCCTGCGCTGCCCGCCCGGGCACCGTACGGCCGACGCCAGCACCCTGCTCGGCGGCGTCTGCGCGGTGCTGCAGGACAAGAGGCGGGTGTCGGCCATCGGCCTGGCCCACCTCGGCGTCCTGGTGGACGTCGCCCTCTACGACGACGACCGGCAGATCCGCCGATTGTCATACCACGAGGAGCCCGCGGAGGACTTCTCGTACCAGGTGCGGGTTGCCGCCGTATCGACCGGGGTTTGACCGACGTCCGCGGTGGGGTACCGCGGACGCCGACGAAGGGAGCACCGATGTCGGAACCACATGTCACGCTCGACCCACGCGGGCTCGACCCTGTGCAGCAGAAGCTGCGGGGCCCGCTGGAGGAGCAGCTGACCTCGGCGCTTCAGGCGGCCACCGACCGGGTCCGCGCCGGTTACACCGGCGAACCGGTCGAGCAGGTCTGCCAGCGACTGTTGGAGGAGACCCGCTCCGGGTTGCATCCCGACATCGCGGCCGGGTTCAACCCGGACATGGACGAGTTCTGCCGGGTGGCGGTGGCGATCGTCCGGGGCGAGGTTTCCTGAGCTGGCAGCGGAGACGAGTTGAGGTGGCGGTCAGGGCCGGGTCCGCAACTACCCGACCCTGACCCTGGCCGTCCGACCGCCCTGCACTCAGCTCCACGGTGCCCACCCGTCGGACGCCCGACGCGCCCCCGGCAAACCCCGTGGCCGTGAGCGCCGGCCCAGGTTAGGCGGGTCACGACGGGCCGGACAAGCCGCAGCGGACCGCCAGAGGCGTGACTGATCTCAAGGTGAAAAAGCGGCATGTCGGTGTAACGCGTCCTTGATCACCAGCGCTGTTCGGCCGCCCGAACCGAACCGGGCCGCGCCACGCCAGTGCGGCCGGGGCGGTCAGAAGTGCCGCAGCAGGTCGCGGAACGCGGCCAGCCGCAGCACGCCCGCGTCGGTCGGGTCCAGCTCGTCGTCCTCCAGCACCCAGGTGTTGTCGTTCGGGATGAACACCGCGTTCAGCCCGGCGGCCCGCGCCGGCAGGATGTCCGACTTCGGAGAGTTACCGATCATCCAGGCGCCCGACGGCTCGAAGCCGTGCTCCCGCACCATCCACCGGTACGTCTCGACGTTCTTCTCGGCGACGATGTGCGCGGCCCGGAAGTGGTGCAGCAGCCCGCAGGCGTCCAACTTGCGCTGCTGCTCCACCTGGTCCCCCTTGGTCAGCAGCAACAGCTCGTGCCGGCCTGCCAACTCGTCGAGCGCATCGGCCACGCCGGGCATCAGCTCCACCCGGTGCTCGATCAGGGCCACCGCCAGCCGGTCGATCTCCTGGCGCTCGGCGTCGGTCACCGGCCGCTCGCGCAGCCGCTCCAGGCACTCCGCCAGGCTGCGCAGGAAGACCTTGCTGCCGTAGCCGTGCGCCACCGCGTTGGCCCGCTCGATGTCGTCGAGGATCGCCCGGATCTCGGCCCGATCCAGGGTGGGATGGTCGAGCCACGCCAGGAAGTCATCGATCACCCGCTCGAAGACGACGTTGTTCTCCCACAACGTGTCGTCCGCGTCGAAGATCAGCACCTGCGCCTGCCGCCGGGCCATCGCGTCCACCGTCATGCCGCCGTCTCCTCGTGATCGACTCCTCCGACGATCCGGGACTCTAGGGCGTATTACGCGGCGGACCCAACGACTTTCCGCCCGCCGGTCAGGGCCACCGCAGCAACCGGTCCGCGATCATCGTCTCCCGTTCCTCCTGCGCCTCGGGGCGCAGCCGACCACCCCTGGTGAGCATCACCACGCCGTGCAGCAGACTCCAGCCCACTTCGGCCATGACGTCCGGGTCACGCCCCCCGGCCAGTGGGGTCAGGGCCGCCCGCAGCTCGGCGAAGACGGCCCGGGGCGCGGCCGGCACCCCGTCCACGCCGAGAGCGAGGTCGGGGGTCAGCGCGAGCATCGCGTCGTAGACCTCGGGATTCGCGTACGCGAAGTCGAGGTACGCGTTCACCACCGCCGGCCACGCCCGTCCCGCACCTTCGGTGGTCTCCGCACCTTCGGTGGCCTCCGTACCTTCGGTGGCGTGCGCGCTCTCGGTGGCCTGCGCGCTCTCGGTGGCCTCCGCGTGAGCCTCGGCCAGGTCGGCGGCCAGGTCGGCGAAGGCGCACACCGCGACCGCGGCGAGCAGCGCCTCCTGATCAGCGAAGTGCTGGTAGAGGTCGCCGACGTCGACCTCGGCCCGCTCGGCCAGCCGCCGGGTGCTCACCCCCGTCCAGCCCTCGGCCTCGGCCAACTCCCGAGCGACCGTGACGATGAAGTCACGGCGGTCCTCTTCGGTGGCGCCTTCGGTAGGTGCGGACACGCCCACGAGCCTAAGTGGAAGGCACTGGCCGTAGTGGCGCGGTGACGGATTGGTGACTGCGCCGTGCCCATTCGACGCCGCGGTCCTCCCAGGCCATGCGGCTGACCGTGCCCGCGACCTGATGATCGTGCTCGATCCTGGATGTAGTGGCTTCCCAACGCCGGGGATACCACTACATCGTGGATCGAGCACGATCACGCACGACGGGGCGAGCACCCGGACGAGTCACAACTGCACGCTCAGCTGACGGCAGCGCCGAACCACCTGGGCAGTTGGTCGAGCAGATCCTGCTGATCATCACCGACCCACGCCACGTGGCCGTCCGGCCGCAGCAGCACGGCGGGCAGATCCAGTTCCTCGCTGACGTCGACGACGTGGTCGACCCGGTCTGCCCAGCCCGTAACCGAGAGCCGGCCGGTCTGGTCGAGGAGCAGTCCCCGGCCGCCGTGCATCAGATCGTAGAGTCGCCCCCGCTTCAGCCCCACGTCGCGCAACCGCCGGCCGAGAAGTTCATGTCCCTCGCCGAAGTCGTAGCGGACCCCGATCGCGGTGATCTTCTCGACCAGGTGCCGGTTGACGTCCTCGAAGTCCATCAGCTCCGACATCAGCCGACGCACCGCCTGAGGGCCCGGCTCGGTGGACATCAGCTCGCTCTGTACGCGCGTGTTGTCCAGCACGGCGGCGGCCACCGGGCGGCGTTCGACGTGGTAGCTGTCCAGCAGCCCCTCCGGCGCCCAGCCGTTGATCTCGGCGGCCAGTTTCCAGCCGAGGTTGAACGCGTCCTGGATGCCGAGGTTGAGGCCCTGCCCGCCCAGCGGTGGGTGGATGTGTGCCGCGTCGCCGGCCAGCAGCGCGCGGTCGACCCGGTAGCGCTCGGCCAGCCGGGTTGCGTCACCGAAGCGGGACAGCCAGCGCGGTGAGTGCACGCCGAAGTCGGTGCCGGCGAACACCCGCAGCCGTTGGCTGAGCTCCTCGATGGTCGGCGGGGCCGCGCGGTCCTCGGCTACCCCCGCCGCGGGCACGACGACGCGGTACACCCCGTCCCCCACGGGTCCCGCGCCGAAACCGACCTGGGTCTTGCGGACTTCTGCCACCCCGGCGGCCAGCGCCTCCGGCGACACACCGACCTCCATTTCGCCCAGCAGCCACTCGGCTCTGGCGGGCTCGCCGGGGAAGCCGACGCCGAGCAGCTTGCGTACCGTGCTGCGGCCGCCGTCGCAGCCGACGAGGTAGCGCGCACGCAGCTGCGTACCGTCAGCCAGCTCGGCGGTCACCCCCTGGTCGTCCTGGCTCAACGCGACCAGTTCGCAGCCGTACCGGATCTCGGCCCCGAGTTCGGCGGCGTGCTCGGCCAGCAGGCGGTCGGTGACGCTCTGCAGGATGCCGAGGATGTACGGGTGTGCGGTGTCCAGCGGACCCGACAACGGCTTGGCGATGCCGGCGAACCCGCCGACCGGGTGCTGCTGGCCGAGCGCGAGGAACCGGTCCAGCAGACCGCGCTGGTCCATCACCTCGATGCTGCGTACGTGCAGCCCGAGCGCGCCGGACTGCCGGGTTCGCTCGGCTTCCTTCTCCAGCACGAGTGCGTGCACTCCGTGCAGCCGCAACTCGCTGGCCAGCATCATGCCGGTCGGCCCACCGCCAACGATGATCACGTCGATCATGAAACCCCCCATTGTCGACAAAGCGCATGCAGCTCGCGAATCGCTGATTTCAGCAGGTTCTGGCTTTGGCTGGAGATTCTGCGCCACGACCCGGGTCTTGCCGCAAGCCCCCCGTTGCGATATATGTTGAAGAAGGCAAGGAGCTGGGCTCCTTGCCTTCGTCGTCCTCTACGGACGCTGGGCCCTTCGACCGGCAGGCGTCAGTGCGGGTCACCGGGAGCCGGGACGGCATGCTCGGCGGTTCGGCTGACCTGCTCCCAGCCCGCCCAGGTGTCCATTCGCCGGCGGGAGATGTCGAACGCCAGGTCGTACACCATGCTGCCGAGCAGGAGCCGCAACGGCGGGTCGTCGGCGTCGACCAGTTTCAGCAGCGCCTCGGCGGCCAGGCGGGGATCACTGTCGATCGAGCCTTCGGCCCACTGCCGCTCCAACTCGGCACGCAGTGGACCATAGGCCTCCATCGGGGTGGTGGAGGTCGTGCTGGTGTACAGGTCGGTCCAGTAGCCGCCGGGCTGCACGATGCTGACCTTGATGCCGAAGGTCGCCGCCTCCATCGCCAGAGCCTCGCTCATACCTTCGAGCGCGAACTTGCTCGCGCTGTACATCCCCGTGCTCGGGAAGCCGCCGAGTGCGGCGATGCTGGAGATCTGCACGATGTGGCCGGCCCGTCGGGCGCGCAGGTGCGGCAGCACGGCCTGGCCGACCCAGAGCGCGCCGAAGACATTGACCTCGAACTGGGCCCGCGCCTCCGCCTCGGTGAACTCTTCGATCATGCCCATGGACAGGGTGCCGGCGTTGTTGACGACGATGTCGAGCTGGCCGAAGTGTTCGACTGCGGCGGCCACGGCGGCGAAGACCGCCGGACGGTCGGTCACGTCGAGCGTCAGGGCGAGCAGCCTGTCACCGTGGCGCTCGTCGAAGTCGTCCCGGGCGATGGTCCGGGCGGCGGCGACCACCCGATCACCGCGTTCGAGCGCGGCGACGGTGAACGCGCGGCCCAGACCGCGACTGGCGCCGGTGATGAACCAGGTACGCGGTGCGGTGCCGGATGAGGTGCGCATAGTCGATCGCCATCCCTTGTCTAGAGACGAGACGGTCCGTCTCGCTACTGCGATGAAGGTAGGTCCGCACCGGTACGCAAGTCAAGACGAGACGGTCCGTCTTGTTTCTGATACCTTCGGCACATGACGACGCAGCGCAGAGCCACGCCAAACGCGGCCCGTCGGAAAGAGGCCTCGCGCCAGGCCATCCTCACTGCGGCGTTCGAGCTGCTCCAAGAGGTCGGGTACGCCAAACTCAGCATCGAGGGCATCGCCGCGCGCGCCGGTGTGGGCAAACAGACCATCTACCGCTGGTGGCCATCCAAGGGCGCGATCATCTTCGACGCCTTCCTCCTCCTCAGCGCCAGCGAGGGCGAGCCTCCGGTGCTGCCCGACACCGGCGACCTGGAAGCCGACCTGACCGCGGTGCTACGCGCCACGATCGAGGAGTTCAACGATCCCCGGTACGACCAGCCGATGCGCGCGCTGGCCACCGAGATCGCGCACGACCCCGAGCTGGCCGCCGTCTACGCCGAACGGCTGGATGGGCCGCTGAAGGAAGCCAAGCGGCAACGGCTGCGCAGCGCTCAGCAGGCCGGGCAGCTCGCCGAGGACCTCGACCTCGACGTGGCCGTGGAGATGATCTGGGGCCCCCTGCTCAACCGATGGCTGCACCGCAGTGGGCCGCTCACCGCCGAGTACGCCGACCGCGTCGTCGCCACAGCCCTCAACGGCCTGCGTCCACGCCGACCCATTGCTTGACGCCGTGGGATGACCGTCGGCGGGAGCTGACAGGCTAGTTTGCTCGGATGAGTCTCCTCGATGACGTCGCGAGGCGTGACAGTTGGCGATGCTGGGTGTGCGACGAGCCGGTCGACGCCGACATGTCGGTGAACGACCCGCGTGGACCCAGCGTCGACAGCCGCACCGCCGACAAGAAGGCCAAGGTCGCCGAACGACTCGCGCACCGTGCCTGCAACACCCGCAAGGGCGCGGTCAAGGTGGTCATCGCCTGGCCGGACCGTCTGCACGTCGTGGAGCCCGCACCGCTGATCACGGTCGCCGAGCGACTCGAACGCAAGGGTGGCCGCGAGCTGGTCGCCCGCTGTCCGAGCAAGAAGGACGCCCAGGAGGCGGCGGACTGGCTGGTCGACCGGTTCTCCCGGCTGACGCCCGGACTGCCGGTGACCGCAAGCGTCGACTCAGGCGGCGGACAGTACCTCGTCACCCTGGCCGCCGGCCGCCGCTGACCTGGAACCTGAAACGCACCTCGGCACCAAGCTGTCAGGCCACCGACTGCATCGGCCGATCGGACGGCTGAGGGCGGCGATCGGCTATTTCCATGTGCGACGGGTACCCCTCGACGCCTAGGAAGGAGCCATGACCAACGAGGTGACCGTTCCCCTGCTGCCCTGCGCCTCCATCGACGACATCGTCGCCTTCTACGAGGTTCTCGGATTCCATACCACCGTTAAGCAGCGCAAACCCAACCCGTACGTGGCGTTGCAACGTGAAGACCTGCATCTGCACTTCTTCGAGATCGCCGGGTTCGACCCGGAGCAGTCCTACGGCTCCTGCGTCGTACTGACGACGGACATTGAGGAACTGCACCGGGCATTTGCTGGGGGCATGCGTGCCGCCTACGGCAAGGTACTGGTGTCCGGGATGCCGCGGATGACCCGGCCCAGGGCGCGAAAGAACTCCGACGGATTGGGCGGGTTCAGCGTCATCGATCCGGGCGGCAACTGGATCCGCGTCTTTCAGAATGCCGCCAGGACGAGCACGCCGACGACGATGCCTGCCGGGCGGCTGGCCAAAGCGCTGGCAAACGCCGTCGTGCAGAGCGATTCAAGGGGCGATGCCCAGCAGGCCGTCCGGATCATCGACAGCGCGCTGGCCCGCCCGCAAGCCGACGACGACCCGGTCGCACAGGTGGAGGTCCTCGTCTACCGTGCCGAACTGGCGATGGTGCTCCAGGACCAGGAGACGGCAACGGAGATGCTGGACCGCGCCGCACGTGTCGTGCTGAGCGCGGACGAGACCGTACGGGCAGCGCCGTCGTTCGGAACCGCCGCAGACCTCGCAGCGGCGCTGCGGTAAGTCGACGCCCAGCCATGGTGAGTCAATGCGCCCGGCAGCTATCCGAGCGCATTGACATCGGCGGAGTCGCATACCGACCGTCTCCAGTCGGCGGCGATCAGTTTCCTGATCAGAAGGGGGGCGCGTCCTCGCCCATCAACGCCAGCACGACGCCTCCCTTACCGCTCTTGAGGCCCTGGACTACGACCTTGCCGGTGCTGCCGTCGGGCAGCTCCAACGTAAAGGTCTTCCCGACCGCGTTCTTGGGGCCATTGCCGGCGCTGTTGGCAGGTCGGAAATCGCCTGCCCACGGCTGAGTCCCACCCTTTCGGGCGGGCTCGGCGAAGAGAGCGGCGGTGCCGGGGGTCCGGGTGCCGTCCGAGGAGAGAAGCACTGAGGCGCTGCGATAGGTAGCCATATGCGGCAAGGATATCCCGGACTGCGCTCATTCGCGCCATGCAACGGCGCCGTAACGCGGTTGATCGGGCGTTGGCCCGGCCCGAGCTGGACCTGAGCGACCCCGTCCCACGCGATGCCGCCGGACTCCGAGCCGCTGCGCATCATGATGTTGTCATCGGTGATGTCGTAGGCGCCCTCGACGGCGTAGCGACTGGAGCGCTGGCCGAACCTCGGGGGCCGTTCAGGAATGATCCGTTCACACCGGCTGATCGCAGGCGGCGGCGCGGTCCAGCAGCAGGGTCCGCTCCCGCTCGTTGCGGGTCAGCGACGCCGCCCGCTCGAACTCCACCCGTGCCTCGGCATGTCGGGCCAGCTTGGCCAGGAAGTCGCCGCGCACGCTGGGCAGCAGGTGGTAGTTCTGCATGACCGGGAAGGCCATCAGCTGGTCCAGCAGCGCCAGCCCGGTCTCCGGCCCGTACGCCATGGCCAGCGCGACCGCGCGGTTCAGCTCGACCACCGGGGACGGCATCGCCTCGGCCAGATGCTCGTAGAGCCCGGCGATGCGCTCCCAGTCGGTGTCCTCGAAGCGGCGGGCCCGGGCGTGGCAGGCGGTGATGGCCGCCTGCAGCACGTACGGGCCGGGCTTGCCATCGATCAGGGCCTCGGCCCGTTCCAGCGCGGCCACGCCGCGGCGGATCAGCAGTTGATCCCAGCGGGCCCGGTTCTGGTCAGCCAGCAGGATCGGCTCGCCGCCTGGGCCGGTGCGGGCAGCCGCCCGGGAAGCCTGGATCTCCATCAGCGCCACCAGGCCGTGCACCTCGGGCTCGCGCGGAGCCAGCCGGGCCAGGATCCGGCCCAGCCGCAGGGCCTCCTCGCACAGCGTCGGCCGCATCCACTCGTCGCCGGTGGTGGCCGAGTAGCCCTCGTTGAAGATCAGGTAGACGACTTCGAGCACCGAGGAGAGCCGGGCGGCCAGCTCGTCGCCCTGCGGCACCTCGAACGGCACCTGGGCGTTCGCCAGGGTCTTCTTGGCCCGCACGATCCGTTGCGCCATGGTCGGTTCCGGCACCAGGAAGGCCCGGGCGATCTCGTCGGTGGTCAGGCCACCGAGCAGCCGCAGGGTCAGCGCGGCGCGCGCCTCCGTGGACAGCACGGGGTGGCAGGCCACGAATACCAGCCGCAGCAGGTCGTCGCCGATGCCGTCGTCCTCAGCGACCATCGCGCCGATGTCCGGGGTCGTTTCCTCGAGTTCCCGGCCGACCTCCTCGACCTTGCGCTTGAAGGTCTCGTTGCGCCGGATCTGGTCGATGGCCCGACGCTTCGCGGTGGTCATCAGCCACGCGCCCGGATTGCGCGGCACGCCCTCCACCGGCCACTGCTCCAGAGCCGCGACCAGCGCGTCCTGCGCCAGCTCCTCGGCCACGCCGACGTCGCGGACGAGCCTGGTCAGTCCGGCGATGAGCCGGGGCGCCTCGATCCGCCAGGCAGCCTCGATCGCACGGTGGGTGTCAGTGGCCACAGCCTCCGTCTACCCCACTGCGCGTTCGGACGCAACAGTGCTCATGCCGCGCGGACCGGTTCACTCGTGCGCCGAACCCGCGTCACCCAGGCTGTGCTGATCAGTTCTTCCCGGCGACCTTCACGCGCCGCTTCTCCACAGCCTCCTGCTGCTCGGCCGTGAAGCTCTCGCCGAAGTCATCGGCGTGGAAGACCCGCCGGATCTCGATGTTGGTCGGCGCCCCCACGCCCGCTGACTGGATCGGGCAGCGCTTGAACCACTCGACGCACTCCTCGAGCGACTTCATCTCGACCAGGTAGTAGCCGGCGATGAGCTCCTTGGTCTCGGTGAACGGCCCGTCCACCACGGTCTTCTTGTCACCGTCGAAGAAGATCCGGACGCCCTTGGCGCTGGACTGGAGGCCGCCGGCGTCCAGTAGCGCGCCGGCGTCGACCAACTCCTCGATGAACTTGCCCATCGTGTCAAAGTCTTCGGTAGCGGGCAGCACGCCGGCTTCGCTCTCCGCGGTGGCCTTGGTGATCACCATGAATCGCATCGCTGTCTCCTCATGTCAGGGTGCCTTCTCACCTACGCGTCGAATGGCCGTCGGCCCGATCGACACCCTGCCAGAAGTTTTTCCGCCGACCCGCTACGCCGCGCTCCGCGGGTCGGCGTACGGGCGCGAGACCCAGCGACTGCATCGCAACGGTGCAGGGCGTTACCCCACCCCGGTTTAACCCGGTCGTGGGTCTCCACACCGGCTGTTAGCGTCGCGGCATGTTCGCCACCGACCGGGTCCGACTGCGCCCGCCCACGCCCGACGACGCGCCGAACATGTTCCGCCTGTACGGCGATCCCGAGTTGCACCTGATCACAGACGGCGAGCCGTTCGTGCCGCGCCACGTCGGCCAAGTCCGAGCCCGGCTGGAGAAACAGGTCACCGAGCCGCCCGACGGCCAGACCTCGGTGTCACTGCTGGCCGAAACCGTGGCCGACGGCACTTTCCTCGGTGCCAGCGTGCTGTGGGGGATCAACGCCTTCAACCAGTACGCCCACCTCGGCATCTCGCTGCTACCCGAGGCGCGTGGCCAGGGGTACGGGACCGAGGTTATCCGGCTGCTCTGCCGGTACGGCTTCCGCAACCGCAACCTTCGCCGTCTGGAATTGGAGACGCTGGCCAGCAACGCGGCCATGCGGCGGACCGCGGAGACGTGCGGCTTCACGCACGAAGGCACCCAGCGGGAGCGCGAGTACGACGGCGACGGCTTCGTAGACATGGTGATCTACGGTCTGCTCCGGCGCGACTGGACGCCGTAGCCGGCCGGCGCGGCGGCGTCCGGTCGTGATCGGGCGGCTCAGGCGTTCGGGGCGCGTCGGGGGTGCCGTCCACCATGGGCACGGTCGGCGGCAGACCCGGATGGACGGTGTCGTCAGTTGGAACTGTTGGTCGGCGTGTAGACGCCGGCGCGGGCGGCTACCGCTGCCGCTTCGGCGGCCCGGTCCGCCGCGGCCCTGTCGATGGGGTCTCCGCTGACGAGCAGGCGGTAGTAGAGCGGTGCCGAGACGGCACGGACGACCTCGGCCGCGTCCGTCCCGGAGGGCAGTTCCCCCCGCCGCACCGCCTGCTCCACACAGGGGACCCACTCGGCGATCCGGACGGCGTAGAAGCGGTGGAGAGCCTCGGCGGCACGGGGGTCGCAGGTCGCGGCGACGATGACTGCCCGGAACAGTGCACCCTGACGCGAGTCGACCAGGGTGCGCTGCACGAGCCGGGCATTGGCGCGCAGGTCCCCGATCAGCGATCCAGTGTCGGCTCGCGGCAGCGACTGCTCCGCCATGTCCGTCAGCAGGTCGGCGACGAGGGCTGCGGCCGTACCCCAGCGGCGGTAGACCGTTGTCTTGCCCACCTCGGCGCGGCGCGCCACGTCGGCGAGGTCGAGTCGGTCGAAGCCGTGCTCGACGAGTGCGTCACCGGCAGCGCGGAGCACGGCGGCGCGGACCCGGAGTACCGACGACTCGGCGCATCCGGACTCACCGTGCCCGCCCTCAGCTTCGGCGCCGGCACCTTCGGCGGCTCCGGACCGCTCTTCGGCGCCTGGGGCAACACGGACGCCCGCGAGGCGAGACGCCTCGTGGACATCTGTCTGGACGCCGGGATAAGCATGTTCGACACTGCGGACGTGTACTCCGACGGCGCGTCCGAGGAGGTGCTGGGACAGGCGATCAAAGGCCGACGCGACGCCGTCCTCATCTCGACCAAGAGTGGCCTGCCGACCGGCGACGGACCCAACGACGCGGGAACCTCACGCGCGCGGCTCATCCGATCGGTCGAGGCGGCCCTTCGCCGACTCGGCACCGACTACATCGACCTGTTTCAGCTACATGCCTTCGACGCCGCAACACCCGTCGAAGAGGTCGTAGCGACACTGGACGACCTGGTACGGGACGGGAAGATCCGCTATCTCGGCGTCTCCAACTTCGCCGGCTGGCAGCTCATGAAGTCCCTCGCCGCAGCCGACCGGGACCACCGCCGCCGGTACGTGGCACACCAGGTCTACTACTCACTCGTTGGTCGGGACTACGAGTGGGAACTGCTGCCCCTGGGCCTCGACCAAGGCGTCGGGGCCGTGGTGTGGAGCCCACTCGGCTGGGGACGACTCACCGGCAAGATCAGCCGCGAGACGCCGCCACCCCCCACGAGCCGCCTGCACGCCACCGCCGCCTACGGCCCGCCGGTCGACGACGAGCAACTGTTCGACGTTGTCGACGTCCTCAGGGACCTGTCCCGCGAGACCGGCCGAGCAGTGCCGCAAATCGCGGTCAACTGGCTACTACGACGACCCACGGTAGCCACCGTCATCATCGGCGCCCGCGACGAGGCACAACTGCGGCAGAACATCGGCGCTGTCGGCTGGTCACTCACACCCGAACAGACAGCCCGTCTCGACGCAGCCAGCACCCGTACCGCGCCCTACCCGTACTTTCCTTACCAGCGGCAGGAAGGCTTCGCCAGGCTCAACCCTTCGCCGCTCGGGAACACCGTCTGAGCAACGGCTGGACGGGCCGTTCATTGGCGTGCCCCCGGCCGCCGGATAGCGGCAGCGATCCGTGACCTCTGCGGTGCGCGAGGTGCGACGGATAGGGAAAACTGGCGGGCATGGCTGACTTGAGCGATGCGAAGGCCGCGCTGCACCACTACCTTCAGGAGACTCGCGAAGACCTGATCTGGAAGCTCGACGGGCTGAGCGAACGCGAAGCCAGACTGCCCCGCACCGCGACCGGCAACAACCTGCTGGGAGTCCTCAAGCACTGCCTCAATGTCGAAGCCAGCTACTTCGGTCCCACGTTCGGGCGCGAGTTCCCGACGCCTGAGGAACTGGTCCCCATGCACGCGTTCGAGGACGACCCGCAGGCCGACTGGTACGCGCGGGAGGACGAGACGAAGGACGGGCTGATCGACCTGTATCGCCGGGTCGGGGAGTTCGCAGACCAGACGATCCACCAGCTACCACTCGACGCGCCCGGGCAGGTGTCGTGGTGGCGGCCGGGTGGACAGGCCGTGACGCTGCACAGGATCATCATCCACGTGACCTGCGACCTCGCTCGTCACGCCGGTCACGCCGACATCATGCGCGAGCAGCACGACACGGCGATCGGCCTTCGGCGCGACAACACCAACATTTCCGACGACTACGACTGGCCGGCGTACGTCACGAAGCTGACGAAGCTCGCTGACCGCTTCGGATAGCGGCACGTAGGCTGCGCCGCGTGCTTGATGGTCTTGATGCGGTTGCCTGGGGTGAGCTGTCACATGCGTATGGCAGCGCGCACGATACGCCGGGGCTGCTCCGGCAGGCAGGCTCCGAGGACAGCGAGATAGCTTCGGCGGCCATTTCCGAGCTGCACGGCAGCGTCTTCCATCAGGGCACGGTCTACCCGGCCACTGTGGCAGCGGTGCCCTTTCTCGCGGAGCTTGCCGCAGATGCCCCGCACCGCCGCGACGGCTTCGTCTGGATGCTCGGCATGCTGGCCGACGACCGGCATGCCGACGGTGCCGATTCCGGGCAGGTGCGGGCAGCGGTTACCCGCCAGCTGGAGCCCCTGGTGGCCCTGCTGGATGACGCCGACCCTGAGGTCCGCGAGGCCGCGGCCTATGCCACGGCGAAGGCGGGTGTGACCGCCGACCCGTTGTGGCGGCGGTGGGCGGTGGAGGACCATCCGGCGGCGCGGGCGACGCTGGCTCTCGCGTTGGGCGAGGTGGATTCCGCTGCCGCCGAGACGGTGCTGGGTGACGCTGCCCTGCATGGTGACCCGCAGGTCAGGGTGGCCGCCGCGGTGGCGTTACTCCGCGCGGGCCTGGACTGGCCGGCGGGCACGATCCCCGCCCTGGTGGCCGCGATCGACGACGGCGCGGCCCTCACCTGGGCCTGGGCTCGCGGAGGTGAGTGGTCGGAGGAGATCGTGGTCGTGCCGTCCATCCCGTTGGCGGTGACGGTCGTCGAACACATGCTGCGGTCCGGCAATCCGAGCACCCACAAGGCTGGGCTCTGGGCCTTGACCGCGCGCTGCGACGCCCGGCGCTCTGCGCCGTCGATGTTCGTGCCGCTGGTGGGACCGTTGCTCAACGATCCGGATCCCGGCGTGCGCGGCAGCGTGATGGACGTGTTGCGCCAGGCAGGTGCGGCAGCGAGGCAGTTCGCCGACGCGGTGGCCGATGTTGCCGGCCGCTTCCCCGACACGGCCGGAGAGCAGGGATTCACCGTCGAGTACCGGTCGATCGAGACTTTGCAGCGGCTCGGTGATCCGCGTTGGGTCGAGCCGGTGTGCGCGGCGGCCGCCCAAGGTCACCGGTTCCGATTCATGCCTGGCGCGGTCCGCTTCACACCGGAGGTCCTGGCCGCGGTTCAGAGCCGGCTGCGCACCCATCAGGCATGCGCCGAGGTGCTGGCCGGGATGGTCGGGCACTGGGGTACGGACGCCGCCGCCCTCGTGCCGGACCTGCTCGCCGCCATGCCACACGCCGCTCCGCAGATCGCTGAGACGCTGCTCAGGCTGGGGCACGACGATCACGCCGCTGTCCCGTACTGGCGAACTCGGGCGTTGGAGACGGGAGACCTGCAAGCGGCCCTGGCCGTCTGGCGGCTGACGAGGGACACCGACGTGGTGCTCGACGCCCTGCGCGCAATCCTGGCGGGAGACGCGCGGCCACCATCGGCATCTATGCCGGTCATCGACGAACTCGGCGACGCTCTGGCACCGCTGATGTCCGTCGCGGCGGCGCATCTGACTGGTAAGGCCAACCGAGTTCGTCCCCAGCGGGACAAACAAGTCCTGGCGGCTCGGGTGGTCACGGCCGTGGCCGGACCGGAAGGCGTGCTGCCGACGGTGGAAGCGGTGCTCGTCGGCGGAGACACGCCCGCGCGTCATGCTGCGGACTTCATCGCCGACCTCGCGCACGCGTCCCCGGCAGCGGTCGTCCACCTGCAACCACACCTGCGCGATCGTCTGGACGACCGGTGGAGCAGGCTGTCCGCCGCCCGAGCCCTCGCCCGACTTGGCGTGCCGACAGCCGATCTGGCTGAGCCGCTCAGCCGCGGAATCACCGACTACGGTGGTCGACTGGCCCTCGCGATCATCCTGGAACTGCGAGCGGTCGAGACGATCCCCGCCCTGGAAGAACTTCTCGGCCGCGACGAGCGTTCCGGTGTGGGCAGCTTCGCCGATGACCTCGTCTGGGCCGACGAACTTCTACAGGAACACGTCAAAGACACGATCGCCCGCCTTCGCAGCATGTAGACCGTGCCCTCACAGGAGTGTTCGAGTACGCGAAAGGCATGGCCCGCCCGAGGTGGGGCCACCCGCCTCCCCGCCGCCACCGGCGAGGGCCTGGACGCGGCAGCCGCCTCCGGCGGCGGGCTCAGCGGCGCAGGGTGAGAATCAGGTCGGCGACCAGGGCGGTCCAGCCGGTCTGGTGCCAGGCGCCCAGGCCGGCCCCGTTGTCGCCGTGGAAATACTCGGGGAAGGCGATCAGGTCCCGCCAGTCCGGGTGGGTCTGGAACAGGCGCGCCGCCCCGTAGATCGGCCGCCGACCCCAGTCGTCCTGCGTGAACAGTGAGATCAGCCGGGCGGACAGGTCGTCGGCGATCTCGTCCAGTGTGCGCTTCACCCCGGAGCGGGTCGGGTACTCCACCTGGAGGTCGTCGCCGAAGAACGCCGCGTAGTCGCGAAGCGCGCTGATCAGCAGGAAGTTCGTCGGCATCCAGATCGGGCCGCGCCAGTTCGAGTTGCCGCCGAACAGCCCACTGGTCGACTCGGCCGGCTCGTAGCCGACGCAGAACTCCTGCCCGCCGAGCGTGACCGAGAACGGCTTGTCCAGATGCGCGCGGGACAGCGTCCGCAGGCCGAAGTCGGAGAGGAACTCGTCGGGGTCGAGCATCCGGGCGAGCAGCCGGACCACCTGCTCCGGGCCGACCATGGACAGCAGCCGCTGCTGCCGGCCGTCCGGGCCCAGCCGGCGGGTGCCGATCACCTCGGCGTACTCCGGGCGGTTGGTGAGGAACCACCGCAACCGGGCGCCCAACTCGGGCAACCGGTGCAGGGTCTTCGCGGTGAGCCGGGTGGTGGCGGCCAACGGCAGCAGCCCGACGACGGAACGGACCTTCAGCGGCACCTTCGTGCCGTCGGCCAACCGCAGCACGTCGTAGAAGAAGGCGTCCTCGTCGTCCCACAACCCCTGCTCGTACGCGGCGGCGGCGATGTACGCGAAGTGCTCGAAGAACTTGGTGGCGGTGTCCACCCAGGTCCGGTCGTGTTCGGCCAGCACAATCGCCATGTCCAGCATGTTCAGCGCGTACATGGCCATCCAGCCGGTGCCGTCGGACTGCTCCAGCACCCCGGCCACCGGCAGCGCCGCCGAGCGGTCGAACGGCCCGACGTTGTCCAGCCCGAGGAAGCCGCCCTCGAAGACGTTGTTGCCGCCGGTGTCCTTGCGGTTGACCCACCAGGTGAAGTTGAGCAGCAGCTTGTGCATCACCCGGGCCAGGAACTCGTAGTCCCGGCCGCCGTCGATCTCGAACACCTTCAGCGCCGCCCACGCGTGCACCGGCGGGTTCACATCACCGAACGCCCACTCGTACGCCGGGATCTGCCCGTTGGGGTGCAGGTACCACTCGCGAAGCAGGAGCAGCAGTTGCTCCTTGGCGAAGCCCGGGTCGACCCGGGCGATGCTCACGCAGTGGAAAGCGAGGTCCCAGGCCGCGTACCAGGGATATTCCCAGGGGTCGGGCATGGAGATGACGTCGAAGCTGGTCATGTGCCACCAGGCGCTGTTGCGCCCGTGCCGGCGCCCGGCCGGCGGTGGCGTCGAGCCCGGGTCGCCGTCGAGCCAGCGCTTGACGTCGAAGTGGTAGAACTGCTTGCCCCACATCAGCCCGGCGATGGCCTGCCGGGCCACCAGCGCCTCGTCCGGGGTGGCGGCCTGCGGGATCACGTCGGCGAAGAACCGGTTCGCCTCGGCCCGCCGCGCCCACACCACGGCCTCGAAGCCGTCGCTGAGGTCGGCCGGGGGCGGCGGCGCGGCGGCCGGTGGCGACGCGGTGCGGGTCAGCCGCAGCCGGATCTGACGCTGCCCGCCGGCCGGCACGTCGAGCACGTAGTGCAGCGCGCCCTTGGTGCCCTCCCGCGCCGGGTTGACCGTGGCCGCGCCGTTGACCACGTGGTCGTTGATGCCGTCCTTCGGGTACTCCGAGCGGCCGGGCAGGCCCCAGAGCCGTTCGGCGTTGGTGTCGTTGTCACAGAGCAGTGGGACCGGGCCGCCGTCGCCCTCCAGCAACAGTTGGCCGAGCACCCGGTGCTCGCCGACGAGCCGGGTGCCCTGACCGGTCAGCCGGGGGATCCGATCGCCGCCGGGCAGGCCCCAGGCCCAGGTGTTGCGGAACCACAGGGTGGGCAGCACGTGCAGGGTCGCCGCCCGGTCGCCCCGGTTGGCGACGGTCACCACCATGCAGAGGTCGGTCGGGGACGCCTTGGCATAGTCGACGGTCACCGCCCAGTACCGGTCGTCGTCGAAGATCCCGGTGTCCACCAGCTCGTACTCGGTGTCGTCCCGGCCGCGCAGCGCGTTCACCGCGACGAGTTCGTCATATGGGAACGCGGCCTGCGGGTAGTGGTAGCGCCAGCGCATCCAGGAGTGGGTGGGTGTGGAGTCCTCGTACCACCAGTACTCCTTGACGTCCTCGCCGTGGTTGCCGCTGTCGCCGCCGAGGCCGAACATCCGCTCCTTGAGGATCGGATCCTCGCCGTTCCACAGCGCGAGAGCGAAGGCGAAGGTCTGTCGTTCGTCGCAGACGCCCGCCATCCCGTCTTCATTCCACCGGTAGGCTCTGGACCGCGCGTGGTCATGCGGGAAGTAGTCCCAGGCCGTACCGTGCTCGCTGTAATCCTCCCGTACCGTCCCCCACGCCCGTTCGGACAGATAGGGACCCCATGCGCGCCAATCCTGCTCCCCCGAGTCGGCCTGGGCGAGCCGGAGCCGCTCAGCGTCGGGTGGCGAGGCGTCGGAGGACGATCGGTCAGTGATCACGTGCACATCTTTGACGTCGCCGCGGTACTTGACCACAGCGGCCATTCTCGTCGTGGCGTGTTACACCCCGCCGCCGGTGGAGGAAAGTTGATCGACATTCACTTCGGCCCGCAGGTCTGCGGCGATCTGACGAGCGCCTCCAGCCGGGAATGGCTGGTGCCCGACGGCCTCGGCGGGTACGCGATGGGCACCGTCGCCGGGCTGCGGACACGTCGCTACCACGGTCTGCTGGTGGTGCCTGGTGAAACCCCGGCGTCGCGCCGCGTGGGACTGGTCAGTCTCGACCCGGCGGTCACCCTGCCGTCCGGCGCGCGGGTGCGGCTCGGCGCGCACGAGTGGTCCTCCGGCGACGTGGACCCGCGCGGCTTCGAGCTGCTGGAGCGCTTCGACCTGGTCGACGGGCTGCCCCGGTGGCGGTGGCGGATCGGCGCGGTGGTGATCGAGCGGGAGTTGGCCATGCTGCCCGGCCGCTCCTGCGTGGCGGTGGTGCACCGGCTGGTCGCCGGCGGGCCCGTCCGGCTGGAGCTCTCCGCCGCCTGCACCTGGCGCGACGCACACGGCGAACGGCGGTCCGACGGCCCGACGCCGCAGGTCGAGCCGGTCGCCGACGGCGCGGTGGTCGAGGGCGCGTACCGGCTGGCCGGGCCGGGCTGGACGCCCGAGGGGCAGTGGTGGCTGGGCGTACACCACCGGGAGGAGGCCAACCGGGGTCTGCACCCCGACGAGGACCTCTGGTACGCGGGACGCTTCGTCGGCGAGCTGGAACGCCCCGGTGACACGGTGTCGGTGCGGGCCTGGACCGCGCCGCTCGACCTGGAGCCGATGTCGGCGGAGGAGATCGTGGCGACGGCCCGGCGACGCAACCGGCAGGTGGTGGCGACGGCGAAGCCAGCCGACGACACCGAAGCCAGCCTGGTGCTGGCCGCCGACGCGTTCGTGGTGCGCACCAACCAAGCGGCCGTGGACGTGGTGGCCGGCTACCCGTGGTTCGGGGCCTGGTCGCGCGACACGATGATCTCGTACGAGGGGTTGTTCCTCTGTACGGGTCGGGCCGACGAGGGCCGGGAGCTGCTGCGGGCGTACGCGGCGACGCTGTCCGAGGGGATGCTCGCCAACACGGCCGACACCGGTCGGGTGGAGTACAACACCGTCGACGGCACGCTGTGGTTCCTGCACGCGGTGAGCCGACACGTCACCGTCACCGGCGACACCGATCTCGGCGACGAGTTGCTGCCCGCGCTGCGCACGGTCATCGACGCCCATGTGGCCGGCACCCGCTACGGCATCGGCGTCGACCCGGCCGACGGGCTGCTCGCCCAGGGCGCCCCGGGCACCGCGCTGACCTGGATGGACGCCCGGGTGTACGGGGTGCCGGTCACCCCGCGTACCGGCAAGCCGGTCGAGGTCAACGCGTTGTGGATCAACGGGTTGGCCGGGCTCGCGGAGCTGACCGAGCTGGCCGGGCAGGACGCGGACGAGCTGTGGCGACGGCACGGGCAGGCCACCGCCTCGTTCCGGGGGCGTTTCCCGGCGCCGACGGGCTGGCTGCACGACGTGCTGGACGCGCCCGCGCCGGCGTACCCGCTGGGTGGGGCGGCCCTGCACGACGACGACGCGCTGCGCCCCAACCAACTGCTGGCCTGGTCGCTGCCGTTCGCACCGCTGGAACCGGATGAGCCGACGTTGCGCCGGGTCGCGGCCGGGCTGCTGACCCCGCTCGGGCCGCGCAGCCTCGCGGTGGATTCGCCGGAGTTCGTGGGTCGGCACCGGGGTGGCCCGGCCGACCGGGACGGCGGCTACCACCAGGGCACGGTCTGGCCGTGGCTGCTCGGCCCGTACGTGGACGCCTGTCGGCGGGGAAAGATGTCAGTCGATGATGCGTTCGTTGGCATTGAGTCCCATCTGACCGAATATGGGTTAGGCTCGGTGAGCGAGACGGCCGACGGCCTCGCGCCGCACACCGCAACCGGCTGCCCGTTCCAGGCGTGGTCGGTGGCCGAGCTGCTGCGGGTGCGTCGAAAGGGCCAGTAGCGCTTTACACGACCGCAACGGTGGTGTCGCCGCTGGTTATCTCGATCCCGGCAGGATTGGCCCCGACCCAGGCGCGACGGCGACATCGATTCCGGTGTCGGTCGGCGCGCGCCCGGGGACAATTCAAAGGGGGCCGCATGTCACCCGATGCCCACGTGATCGACATCCACCCCGCCCGGCAGCTGCGGGTGCTGATGCTCTCCTGGGAGTACCCGCCGGTGCTCGTCGGCGGCCTCGGCCGACACGTCCACGCCCTCTCCGTCGCCCTCGTCGCCGCCGGCCACGACGTCACCGTCATCACCCGCCACACCGACGGCGCACCCCTGGAGGAGTACGCCGACGGCGTCCGCATCCTGCGCGCCCCCGAGGACCCCGTCACCTTCCCCCTCGCCACCGGATCCCTGCTCGCCTGGACCATGGCCTTCAACCACACCCTCACCCGCACCGCGCTGCGCGCCACCGAAGCCGGCACCTACGACGTCATCCACGCCCACGACTGGCTCGTCGCCCACACCGCCATCACCCTGGCCGACCACCTGGACCTGCCCCTGGTCACCACCATGCACGCCACCGAGGCAGGCCGGCACCAGGGCTGGCTGCCCGAGGAGATGAACCGCACCATCCACGGCGTCGAGCACTGGCTCAGTGGCTCATCCATTCGGGTGATCACCTGTTCGGGGTACATGCGCGAGCAGGTGACCACGCTGTTCGACGTGCCGGCCGGGCAGGTCGACGTGGTGCCCAACGGGGTCGACGGCCGCGCCTGGCGGGCCCGGCCGCGGGCGGTCGCGTCGGCCCGAGCACGGTTCGCCGGGGACGGCCCGTTGGTGGGGTACGCCGGACGGCTGGTCTACGAGAAGGGCGTCCAACACCTGGTGCACGCGGTGCCCCGCCTGCGCGAACGGCACCCGGGGCTGCGCGTGGTGATCGCCGGCGACGGCCCGTACCGCGCCGAGTTGGAGGCGGAGGCCCGGCGGCTGGCGCTCAGCTCGACCGTCCGGTTCACCGGCTTCCTCGACGCCACCCAGTTGCCGGCGATGCTCGGCGCGACCGACGCGACCGTGGTGCCCAGCCTCTACGAGCCGTTCGGCATGGTGGCGCTGGAGGCGGCCGCCGCCGGAGCACCCCTCGCGGTGGCCCGCACCGGCGGTCTCGCGGAAATCGTCGAGCCCGGCGTGACCGGGGTGACCTTTCCGCACAGCGACCCCGACGCGCTCGCCGGCGCGGTCGGTCAACTACTCGGCGATGAGGTCTTCGCCCGGCGGGTGGCCAGCCGGGCCCGAAGAATGGTCGGCGAGCGGTACGGGTGGGCCACCATCGCGGCCCGCACCGCAGCCACCTACACCGCTGCCCGCCGGGAGCACGGCCCGCTACAGGCCCGGCGGGCCGCCGCCCGACTGGCCGGCGGACGTACCCGGATCGCCATTCCGGAGGGCAATCTGCTCGCCCGCGCCGACCACGCCGCCTGCTGAGCTGAGTCGGACGACCGATAGGTGACTTCCGATCCGCTGGTTAGGGTGTAGCCCGGACAGCGGCTGAGGAGGAGCGTGCGCAGGTGCTGATCGCTGGTCGGTACCGGCTGCTCGACCTGGTGGGTCGTGGGGGCATGGGTCGGGTGTGGCGTGCCCGCGACGAGATGCTGCACCGTGAGGTCGCGGTCAAGGAGATCGTGCCGCCGAGTTGGCTGGCCGATCACGAGCGGGCCGAGCTGCGCTCGCGCACCCTGCGGGAGGCGCGTGCCGCGGCCCGGCTCAACCATCCCGCCGTGGTCCGGCTCTACGACGTCATCCCGGTCGAGGGCAGCCCGTGGATCGTGATGGAGTACGTCCCGTCCCGCACTCTGCAGGACGTGCTGGACGCCGAGGGGCCACTGGAGCCGGCCCGCGCGGCCCGGATCGGGCTGGCCGTGCTCGACGCCCTGCACGCCGCGCACACGGCCGGGGTGCTGCACCGCGACATCAAGCCGCAGAACGTGCTCGTGGCGCACGACGGGCGGGTGATGCTCGCCGACTTCGGGCTGGCCACCTTCGACGGCGGCGACGGCGTGATGACCCGCCCCGGCATGGTCCTCGGCTCCCCGCAGTACGTCGCCCCGGAACGGGCCGCCGAGGGGGTGTCCACGGTGGCCGCCGACCTCTGGTCGCTCGGGGCGACCCTGCACGCCGCTGTGGAGGGCCGCTCCCCGTACGCCCGCAGCACCGCGATGGCCACCCTGAGCGCACTGGCCGCCGGGCCGCCGGACCCGGCCCCGCACGCCGGGCCGCTCGCGCCGGTACTCGCCGGCCTGCTGCGTCGCGACCCGCGCGACCGCCTCGACCACGACGCCGCGCGCCGGTTGCTCGCGGCGGTGGCCGGCCGCGTCGACCCACCGCCGATGCCTGACCAGCCCCGGGTTCCCGAGCGGCCAGGCCTGGTGGCGGATCCGGGTGAGCGGCCCGCCGTGGCTGACGGGCTGGACGACCAGGACCCCACCATCCCGCTGCCCGATCCCGCCAATCCGGCCCCGGAAGCCGTGGCCTCCACCGCCTCGGCTCCAGGGCCCGGCCACGCGGGCGGGCGGCGTACCGCACGCCGGGTGGCCCTGATCGCCGTAGCGCTGCTGGTGGCCGCCGCCGTCGGCGTGGGCACCGCGTTGGCCGTCGTCGGTCACGAGCCAGGCGACAGCGCCGGCCAACCCACCGCGCTGCCGCCGAGCCGTCCGTCCGACGACGGTCCGAACGGGCGGTCAGACGCCGGCCCGGACCGGCCCGGCCCACCGCCGGGTGGCGGGAACGTCCCCCCGCCCCCGTTCGCGTGTGTCCGCCCCACTATCTCCGGTGCGCCGGTGCTGGCCGGCGTAGCGACCCCGGGCGAACGATTCCGGCCGCCGCCCGGCTGGGTCTGGCATGCGGGCACCACCGGCTTCCGGGTCTCCGTACCGGCGACCTGGCACACCTTCCGCGACGGCGCGGTGGCGTGCTTCCAGGACCCGGCGACCGGCCGGGCCTTCAGCGTCGCCGAGGGCGGCGCCGCCGATCCCCTGGCCCGGCTCCGGGCGGTCCGCGACGCGGCGGCCGGGATCGGGGCACTGCCGGGGTACGACGAGATCCGACTCGCCGCGAGCGACGGCGGAGCGGAGTGGGAGTGTCGCTGGCAGGCGCCGTACGGGGTTTGGCTGCACGCTCGACAACAGACGGTCGGGGCCAACCGCTGGACCCTGGGCTGGATCACCGACGACGAGGACTGGACCCGCGCCGGCGCGGACTGGACGACGGTGCGAAACAGTTTCCGACCACCCCGCTGACCTGCACCGTTTGTCATGATCCGGACCCCGTCTGGCGTGGATCGAGACCGCTCAGCGGATGAGAAAGCCGGCATCGGTGGCTATCGTGTAACTCGGGGTGACCGAGGGGGAGCGACCGTGCAGCAGTTGCTGATCGCGGGTCGGTACCGGCTGCTCGACCTGGTCGGCACCGGCGGAATGGGCCGGGTGTGGCTTGCTCGCGACGAGATGCTTCACCGCGACGTCGCGGTGAAGGAGGTCGTCCCGCCGTCCTGGCTGGCCGAGGCCGAACGCGCGGAGTTGCGGCTGCGGACATTGCGCGAGGCACGCACCGCCGCCCGGCTCAACCACCCCAACGTGGTCCGCATCTACGACGTGGTGCACGACCGGGAAAGCCCGTGGATCGTGATGGAGTACGTGCGGTCCCGCTCGGTGCAGCAGATCATCAGCGCGGAGGGGCCGCTGAGCCCGCAGCGCACTGCCCGGATCGGGCTGGCCGTGCTCGCCGCGTTGCGGGCAGCGCACATCGCCGGGGTGCTGCACCGCGATGTCAAGCCGCACAACGTGCTGGTGGCCGACGACGGGCGGGTGGTGCTCACCGACTTCGGGTTGGCCACCTTCGACGGGGGCGAAGGTGCGATGACCGGGCCGGGCACGGTGCTCGGCTCACCGCAGTTCGTCGCCCCTGAGCGGGCCCGCGAAGGAGTGTCGGATCCGCGTACCGACATGTGGTCGCTGGGCGCGACGCTCTATGCGACGGTCGAGGGGAAGTCGCCGTACGCCCGGTCGAGCGCGATGGCGACGCTCAGCGCGCTGGCCACCGAACCACCGGACCCCATGCGCCGCGCAGGGCCGCTGCGTCCCGTCCTCACCGGCCTGTTGCAGCGCGACCCCTGGCGACGGTTGACCGCCGCCGAGGCGGAGCCGCTGCTGAGCAGTGCCGCGGCGGACCACAGCCAGCCCGCAGGGCCGGAGCGGTCCTCGACGGTGGCGGCGGTACTTGGCGCGGGCCGTTCCGTGGCGTCCCGGCCGGAGGCCCCGCCGGTCGATCCGGAGCCGCCGAGCGTGCAGCCGGCGAGCCGCCCCGGTCGGCGTCGACGCCTGATCGCCCTGGGCGGCGCGGCCACCGCCCTGCTCGTCGCCGGAGGCATCACGCTCGCGCTGGTCGACCGCCACGACGAGCGGACACCACCGTCCGGCTCCGGTGGCGGTGCGCTGACCGCCCGGCCGGCCGCGTTCGCCTGCGCGACGCCTCCGCCAGCAGCGGCCACGCCGGTGGCGTCGGTGTCGCCGCCGGCCGACGCACGGTACCGGTTGCGTGCCGGCTGGACCTGGCACGACGACCCGACCGGTTTTCGGATCGCCGCGCCGGTGGCCTGGGCACGCTGGACCGAGGGCGCGGTGACCTGCTTCCGGGAGCTCGACGGGGCCCGGGTGCTGAGCGTCGAGGCGGGGCCGGAGCGAGCCGACCCGGTGGCGTACTGGAAGGCCGAGGAGGCGCGACTCACCACCGGTGACGCGTTGCTTCCGGGCTACCGCAGGGTGGAAATCTCCGCGATGGACATCTTCGAGGGTGGCGCGGTCTGGGAGTGCAGCTGGGAGAACGCCGCCGGCGAGCAGGTACACAGCTTCCGGTTGCTGACCAACACGTCGGCCGAGCGGTCCTACACCGTCTCGTGGCTGACAAAAGAGTTCGACTGGCAGGTCAACGCGGCATACTTGCCGATGATCCGGCAGAGCTTCACCCCCGCCCTCTAAGACCGTCCGATGTGGACTCTTTGGGTGATGCCCCTGCGGCGCCGACGCTGACTACAGTGGCGTAGCTTTGGGCGCTCAAGATCCCTGGGGAGGGTGAGCCGAGATGATGGGACCGTCGCACGCGCTATCCGGCGCGGCGGTGTGGCTGGCCGGGTCCTGGGCACTGGACCAGTTCGCCGACTACCACCAGTCACCGCTCGCGTTGGCGGTGGGCACCGCGGTGTGCGCCGGTGGCGCACTCTTTCCCGACCTCGACATGTCGGGCAAGGTGACCCGCAACCAGGGTGGGGCCACCGTGGCCCGCACCTTCGGGGTCTTCTCGCTCTTCGCCGCCGAGGTGATGGAGAAGATCTCACTCGGGGTCTACTACGCCACGAAACTCAGCAAGGACCCGCGCCGCAACAACGGGCACCGGACGCTGACCCACACGCTTCCGTTCACCGTGCTGGTCGGCTGGGGCACCACCGCGCTCTGCGCCGCCTACGGCAAGTGGGCGGTGATCACGATCCTGTTCTTCATGTTCGGCCTCGCCCTGCGCGGGCTGTTCGACAAATGGGCGGAGCGCGCCGGCTGGGTGATCGTGACCCTCGCGTCGGCCGGGGCGGCGTGGTTCACCTTCGTCAACCTCCCGGGCGGGCGCGGCTATCCCCTCATCGGCACCGCCGTGGGGGTGGGCTGCTTCGTGCACATCATCGGCGACATGATCACCCGAGCCGGCGTGCCGATCCTCTGGCCGATCCCGATCAAACGACGCATGTGGATGATGGTCGGCCTACCGAACAGCATCGCCCTGCGCGTCGGCAGCAAGGCCGAGGTGGTCGGGATGCGCATCGCGCTGACCGTCGTCTCAGCGCTCGCCACCGTCGGCCTGATCGCGCCCTCGGTGCTGAGCCGGTTCGACATCGACATATGACCGAGGCGGCGCCGGAGCCACCGCCGGCCGCCGACGCGCGGGTGCCGGAGTTCTGGCGCGCGCTGGGGCTACCCGGGCTGGCCGACGTGCACGTGCACTTCCTGCCGCCGCGCCTGCTCCGCCGGGTATGGGCGTACTTCGACGCTGCCGGGCCACTGGTCGGCACCGAGTGGCCGATCCGGTACCGGTGGAGCGATGCCGAGCGGGTCGCGTACCTGCACCGGCTGGGCGTACGGGCGTTCAGCGCACTGGCGTACCCCCACCGACCGGGCATGGCGGCGGACCTGAACCGTTGGACGTTGGAGTTCGCCCGGAGCACCCCGGGCTGCCTGCCCTCGGCCACCTTCTTCCCCGAGCCGGGCGCGCCCGCCTACGTCGAGGCGGCGCTGGCCGGCGGAGCCCGGCTGTTCAAGGTGCACGTGCAGGTCGGTGGCTTCCCGCCGACGGATCCGGCGCTGGACCAGGTGTGGGGGATGCTGTCCGACGCGGGTGTGCCGGTGGTGGTGCACGCCGGCCACGCACCCGTGGGGACGTCGCACACCGGGCCGGAGCAGTTCGCCGCCCTACTCGCCCGCCATCCCCGGCTGCCCGCCGTGGTGGCGCACCTCGGGGCCCCGGACTATCGGGCGTTCCTGGACCTCGCCGAGGCGTACGAGCGGGTCCGGCTGGACACCACGATGGCGTTCACGCCATTTTTCGACCAGTTCGTCCCGTTCCCTGCCGACGAACTGCCCCGGCTGCGCGAGCTGGGGTTGGCCGGCAAGGTGCTGCTCGGCAGCGACTTCCCGAACATCCCCTACCCGTACGCCGACCAGTTGACCGGGTTGGCCCGGCTGGACCTGGGCGACGACTGGCTGCGCGCGGTCTGCTGGGGCAGCGCCGCCACCCTGTTCGACCTGCACTGACGCGCCAGACCCTGCGCAGCCACGCCGCACTCCGCCCCCGCTCTCGCCCCGCCCCCTCCCCCGCCCCTCAAGATCGCGCTTGATCCTGGATGTTGTGGTCTCCGCGCGACCACGAGGGGACTCTTTCCGGGATCGAGCGCGACCATGCCGTCGTCCCGCCCGAGGGCACGCGGGAGGCGACGCGCGGCAGGCGCCTTCACGTCCACGCAGGGCACCGACTTCTTTTCGACATCGGCTATTGACGGCGCCGTAACAGGTGGCCTAGCGTCTGTCGAACCGCTTCGTCGAAGCGTTTCGACGATCATAAACGGGAGCGATCCCACGGCTGGCCTGAGGAGGTAGGCGGTGGCCACCATGCACGACGTCGCCCGCCTCGCGCACGTCTCGGTCAGCACCGTCTCGTACGTGCTCACCGGCACCCGGCCGATCTCCCAGGCCACCCGGGACAAGGTGCTCGCCGCGATGGCCGAGCTCGACTACCAGCCCAACGCGATGGCCCGCGGCCTGGCCAGCCGGCGCAGCCGGATCCTCGGCCTGCTGATGCCGATGGACGAGCGGGGCCTCGGCGCCACCGAGACCGCCTTCGTCACCGGTGCCGCCGCCGCGGCCAGCGCGGCCGGCTATCACCTGGTGCTCTCGCCGGTCGGCGGCGGTGACCTCGACGACCTGCGTCGGCTGGCCAGCCAGCGGATGCTCGACGGCGTCGTGCTGATGGAGGTCCAGTTGGCCGACGAACGGGTCACCGTGCTCCAGGAGACCGGCGTGCCGCTGGTGCTGATCGGCCGCACCGGCGACACCAGCACACTCTCCTACGTCGACATCGACTTCGACCAGACCGTACGGGAGGCCGTCGCGCACCTGGTCGGCCTCGGGCATCGGCGGATCGTCTACGTCAACCACTCGGCCGCCACGCTGGCCAGTGGCTACGGGCCCGCGCTGCGTACCCGTGACGCCTTCGTCGCGGCGATGACCGGGCACGGCCTGGACCCGGTGATGATCGCGGCCGAGGACAGCGCCGCAGGCGGGCGTGCCGCCCTGGCCGCCGCCTTCGCGCAGGCCCCGGAGCTGACGGCCGTGCTGGCCATGAACGAGACCGCGATCTTCGGCATTCTCGGCGAGCTGACCGGCCGCGGGCTGTCGGTGCCTGACGACGTCTCCGTCGTCTCGATGGTCACCTCGCCGCAGGTCGCCGAGCTGGCCACCCCGGCGCTGACCGCGATGACGTCGCCCGGCTCGGCCCTCGGCCGGATCGCGATCGAGGCGCTGCTGCGCCATCTGGACGGCCCCGGCGACCACCGCCACCAGCAACTGCTGCCGTGCGCGCTGGAGATCCGGGGATCAACCGCCGTGCCCCGGCGGCCGGCAGTGGCCACCGCCGACCCACCGTCGACCGACGGGGGCTGACCAGCGAAAACGGCCCGCCGCCGCGCGGCAACGCGACGACGGGCCCAGTGAAGTACCGGCTAGATACTCAACGAGGAGGATTCTAATGCAGCGATTCCGTCGGCTCGTCGCCGCGATCGCCCTGGCGGCGACCGCGACGACCACCATGGCCGCCTGCGGCGGTGGTGACAGCGGGGACGACAGCGGGGCCAAGACCCTCAAGCTCTGGCACTACGAGAGCGAAAACAGTGCCATGGGGGTCGCCTGGAACCGGGCCATCGAGATCTTCAAGACCGAGCACCCGGGCGTCGAGGTGCGCTTCGAGCGCAAGGCGTTCGAGCAGATCCAGCAGAACGCCGGCATGATCATCAACTCGTCCGAGGGCCCGGACATCATGGAGTACAACAAGGGCAACGCGACCGCGGGCCTGCTCTCCTCCCAGGGCCTGCTCGCCGACCTGAGTGCCGAGGCCGACAAGCGCGGCTGGGCCGGCAAGCTCAGCCCCAGCCTGCAGACCACCGCCCGCTACAGCGACAAGGGCGTGATGGGCTCGGGCAAATGGTTCGGCGTGCCGAACTACGGCGAGTACGTCACGGTCTACTACAACAAGGACGTCTTCCAGCAGAACGGCGTCCAGGTCCCGACCACCCTGGCCGAGATGACCGCCGCGATGGACACCTTCGTCGGCAAGGGCGTCACCCCGCTGGGCATGGCCGGCGCCGAGTACCCGGCCGGTCAGCTCTTCTACCAGCTGGCCCTGGCCAAGGCGGACCGGCAGTTCGTCGACAACTACCAGCTCTACAAGAACCCGGTGGACTTCAAGGCCGACCCACTGAAGTACGGCGCGGACACCTTCGCCGAGTGGGTGAAGAAGGGCTACGTCGCCAAGGACTCGGCCAGCCTCAAGGCCGAGGACATGGGCACCGCGTTCATCGGCGGCAAGGTTCCGATGATCGTCTCGGGCAGCTGGTGGTACGGCCGCTTCAAGACCGAGATGAAGGCCAACTGGGACACCTTCCTCTTCCCCGGCAACACCCTGCAGGCCGGCTCCTCCGGCAACCTCTGGGTGGTTCCGGAGAACAGCAAGGCCAAGAGCCTGTCGTACGACTTCATCGACATCACCCTGCGTCCGGAGATCCAGGACCTGATCGGCAACAACGGTGGTGTCCCGGTCGCCGCTGACCCGGCGAAGATCAGCGACGCCAAGGACCGCAAGCTGATCGAGGACTTCAACACGGTCAGCAAGCAGGACGGGCTCGCCTTCTACCCGGACTGGCCGGTCCCCGGCTACTACGACGTGCTGGTCTCCGGCTTCCAGGGCCTGATCAACGGCTCCAAGTCGCCCGACCAGGTTCTCGACTCGATCGCCAAGCCGTACGCCGATGGCGTCAAGGAGATCACCGGCAAGTGACACGGCGAGCGGCGGGCGCGACCGGCACGAGCGGCGCGCCCGCCCGCCCCGCCGGGAAGGATCTTCCATGGCAGTCTCCGAGACCGTCGCCGCCACATCGCCGGCCGCGACCCCCACCCCGCCCGTGCCGAGCCGCAGACGTCGCGGCCGCAACGCGGCGTACTGGCTCTACCTGCTCCCCGGGGCAGTGCTCTTCATCCTGGTCATCGGCGCACCGCTGATCGGCACCCTCTACCTGTCACTGACCAAGTGGTCCGGCATCGGCGACCCCACCTGGGTTGGCCTGGACAACTACCAGCAACTGCTGCACGACGACGTGTTCTGGGCGTCGTTCCGCAACACCGTCGCGATGCTCGTCGCGATGGTGGTGGTGCCCACCCTGCTCGGGCTGGTGCTCGCCGCGGTGCTCTTCGACGTCATCGGCCGCCGGTTCAAGCCCCGCACCGCCGCCGCGCTGCGGGCCGCCTTCTATCTCCCGCAGGTGCTGCCCGTCGTGGTGGCCGGCATCGTCTGGGGCTGGATCCTGCGCCCCGACGGTGCGTTCAACAGCCTGCTCGACGCGGTCGGCCTCGGCGCGCTACGCCACGACTGGCTCGGCGACCCGGACACCGCACTGCCGGCCGTGATGGCGGTGATGATCTGGGTGCAGATCGGCTACCCGGTGGTCGTCTTCATGGCGGCGCTGCAGCGGGTCGACCCCGAGTTGTACGAGGCGGCCGAGGTCGACGGCGCGAACTGGCTCCACCGGTTCCGGGCGATCACCCTCCCGCAGATTCGGCCGGAGACCTTCGTGGTGGCCCTGACCTGCACCATCGCCGCGCTGAAGGTGTTCGGGCCGATCTTCGCCCTGACCCGGGGCGGCCCGGAGAACGCCACCAACGTGCCGTCCTACTTCGCTTATTACACGTTCTTCAAGAAGCTCCAGGTCGGCTACGGTTCCGCGATCTCCACGGTGCTGACGCTGATCATCATCGTGGTGGCCGTGGTCTTCATCTGGATGCAGGCTCGCAGCGAGCGCCGGGACCGGGGGATCTGACATGGCCGTCACGCTCACACCGACCACCGCGCCGGTGGCGCCGCGCCGGCCCGTCCGCGATAGGCACCACCGTGGCGTCAGCCGCTGGGTCGTGCTCACCCTGGTCACGCTCGGCGCTCTCGTCATGCTGGTGCCGTTCGCGTTCATGCTGCTCAACGCGTTCAAGTCGCCCGGTGACTACTCGTCGGGCGGCCCGCTGAGCTGGCCGACGGAGTTCTACACCAAGGGTCTGCGGACGTACTGGACCGAGGTGAACTTTCCGCTCAAGCTCTGGAACTCGGCGCTCATCGCCGGCTCCGTGGCGGTGCTCGGCGTCGTCGTGTCACTGCTCAACGCGTACGCCCTGGGCATCGGCCGGGTTCGCGGCCGGCTCTGGATCGTCGGTCTCTTCCTGCTGGCCAACATGCTGCCGCAGGAGGCGCTGATCTACCCGCTGTACTACGTGGCCAAGGAGGTCGGGCTCTACAACACCCGACTCGCGGTGATCATCATCTTCACCGTGATCCAGAGCGCGTTCGGCACCTACCTGCTCGCCTCGGTGATGGGCACGTTCCCGCGCTCGCTGCTGGAGGCCGCCGCGCTCGACGGCGCCGGCAAGTGGACCGTGCTGTGGCGGGTGGTCTTCCCCAACCTGCGGCCCACCCTCGCGGTGCTGCTCATCTTCTTCTTCATCTGGACGTGGAACGAGTTCCTCATCCCGCTGGTCATGCTGATCGACAACCAGACGCAGACCATCCCGGTCGCGCTCGCGTCGTTGCAGGGCGACCGGCTGATGGACGCTCCGACCACCAACGCCGGGGCGCTGATCAGCCTGGTGCCGGCCATCCTCTTCTTCCTCATCTTCCAGCGCACCCTGGCGCGCGGCATCACGGCAGGAGCCGAGAAGTGAAGTTCACCGACGGGTACTGGCAACTGCGCCCCGGTGTCAACGTCCTGCGTCCCGGCACCGTGGAATCGGTCGAGCCGGACGAGCGCGGCTTCACCGTCTTCGCGCCGACCGGTCAGATCACCGGACGCGGCGACACCCTCAACCGGCCCCTGGTCACCGTCCGGTTCTTCTCCCCCGCACCCGGCGTCATCGGGGTGACCATCGCCCACCACACCGGCGGGCTGCCCCGCGAGCCCCACTTCGGGCTGAGCACCGACGAGACGCACCCGGTCACCGTCGACGTCACCGGAATCAGCGCCACACTGACCACCGGTGAGCTGACCGCGCGGGTCGCGCTCATCGACGGGTGGCGGGTCGACTTCCTGCACGGCGATCGGCTGGTGACCGCGTCCACCGCGCGCAGCGTCGGCGTCGTCACCGACGCGGAGGGCCGCCGGCACGTGCACGAGCGGCTCGCCCTCGGCGTCGGCGAAACGGTGTACGGGTTGGGCGAGCGCTTCGGCCCGTTCGTCAAGAACGGCCAGACCGTCGACATCTGGAACGCCGACGGCGGCACCGCCAGCGAGCAGGCGTACAAGAACGTGCCGTTCTACCTCAGCAGCGCCGGCTACGGGGTGTTCGTGGACCACCCGGAGCACGTGTCGTTCGAGGTCGGCTCCGAGGTCGTCACGCAGACCCAGTTCAGCGTCGAGGGGCAGACGCTCACCTACTACGTCATCGACGGGCCCAACCCGAAGGACGTGCTGCGCCGCTACACCGCGCTGACCGGCCGGCCGGCCCGGGTTCCCGCCTGGTCGTACGGGCTGTGGCTGTCCACCTCGTTCACCACCTCGTACGACGAGAAGACGGTGACCGAGTTCGTCGACGGGATGGCCGAGCGGGGGCTGCCGCTGTCGGTGTTCCACTTCGACTGCTTCTGGATGCGCCAGTTCCACTGGGTCGACTTCGTCTGGGACCCGGCGACCTTCCCCGACCCCGAGGGAATGCTGCGTCGCCTGCACGAACGCGACCTCAAGGTGTGCGTCTGGATCAACCCGTACATCGCGCAGCGCTCGTACCTGTTCGAGGAGGGCCGCGAGGCGGGCTACCTGGTCCGCAACCCCGACGGATCGGTCTGGCAGTGGGACAAGTGGCAGGCCGGCATGGCGCTGGTCGACTTCACCAACCCGGACGCGGTGCGCTGGTTCACCGGCAAGCTCAAGGCGTTGCTGGACATGGGCGTCGACTGCTTCAAGACCGACTTCGGTGAGCGCATCCCGACCGACGTGGTGTGGCACGACGGCTCGGACCCGCAGCGGATGCACAACTACTACTCGTACCTCTACAACAAGGCGGTCTTCGAGCTGCTGGAGGCCGAGCGCGGGAAGGGCGAGGCCGTGCTGTTCGCCCGCTCGGCCACGGCGGGCGGGCAGCAGTTCCCGGTGCACTGGGGCGGCGACTGCGAGTCGACGTTCGTCGCCATGGCCGAGTCGCTGCGCGGCGGGCTGTCCCTGGCCGCGTCCGGCTTCGGCTACTGGAGCCACGACATCGGCGGCTTCGAGGGCACCCCCGACCCGGACGTGTTCAAGCGGTGGACCGCCTTCGGGTTGCTCTCCTCGCACTCCCGGCTGCACGGTTCCGGCTCGTACCGGGTGCCGTGGGCATTCGACGACGAGGCCGTCGACGTGCTGCGGCACTTCACCCAGCTCAAGCTCCGCCTGATGCCGTACCTGGCGGCCGCCGCCGAGGAGGCGCACCGCGACGGGACGCCGATGATGCGGCCGATGATCGTGGAGTTCCCGGACGACCCGGCCACCGCGCACCTGGACCGGCAGTACATGCTCGGCCCGGACGTGCTGGTCGCTCCGGTGTTCAGCGCCGACGGCGACGTCACCTACTACGTGCCCGGGGGCACCTGGACGCACCTGGTCACCGGCGCGCAGGTCACCGGCCCGGCGTGGGTCACCGAGAAGCACGGGTTCGACAGCCTGCCGGTGCTGGCACGGCCGGGCGCGGTCATCCCGTTCGGTGCCCGCGACGACCGACCGGACTACGAGTGGGCGGACGATGTACGGCTGCGGCTGTACGCACCGGCCGAGGGGCAGCGGACCCGGGTACGGGTACCGTCACCCGGGGACGGGCCGGGCGCCGAGTTCGACGTGCGCTACGAGGGTGGGACGGCCAGTGCCGAACTGGTCGCCGGCACCTCGACGGGCTTTATCTGCGAGATCCAGGGGACTGAACGATGACGCAACACCACTTCCCGGAGAGCTTCGTCTGGGGATCGGCGACCGCGGCGTACCAGATCGAGGGCGCGGTCACCGAAGACGGCCGCGGACCGTCCATCTGGGACACCTACAGCCACACGCCCGGCCGGACGCTGAACGGCGACACCGGTGACGTGGCGGCCGACCACTACCACCGGTGGGCCGACGACCTCGGGCACATCGCCGACCTCGGGCTCGGCGCGTACCGGTTCTCCATCTCCTGGCCACGGGTGCAGCCGGGCGGCTCGGGCCGGTTCAACCAGGCCGGGATCGACTTCTACTCCCGGCTGGTGGACGGTCTGCTGGACCGGGGCGTCCGGCCGGTGGCAACCATGTACCACTGGGACCTGCCGCAGGAGTTGGAGGACGGCGGCGGCTGGGCGGCACGGGAGACCGCGCTGCGCTTCCAGGAGTACGCGGCGGGCATCGTCGGTGCCCTGGGCGACCGGGTGCACACCTGGACGACGCTGAACGAGCCGTGGTGCTCGGCGTACCTGGGCTACGCCTCCGGGGTGCACGCCCCGGGTCGGACCGAGCCGGCGGCGGCGCTGGCCGCGGTGCACCACCTCAACCTCGCGCACGGCCTGGCCGGCCGGGTGGTCCGGGAGCTGGCCCCGGCCGCCGAGCTGTCGGTGACGCTGAACCTGCACGTCATCCGGGGGGCGTCCGACTCCGACGCGGACCAGGACGCGGTACGGCGGATCGACGCGCTGGCCAACCGGGCGTTCCTCGGCCCGATGCTCGACGGGGCGTACCCCGCTGACCTGCTCGCCGACACCGCACCTGTCACCGACTGGTCGTTCGTCCGCGACGGTGACGAGAAGCTGATCGCGGTGCCGCTGGACGTGCTCGGGGTGAACTACTACTCCAGCACCCTGGTCCAGGCCTGGGACGGGGTGTCGGCCCGCTCCGACGCCGACGGGCACGGCGCCTCCACCTCGACACCGTGGGTCGCCGCCGACAACGTCGACTTCCTGCCGCAGCCCGGCCCGTACACGGCGATGGGTTGGAACATCGACCCGCCCGCCCTGACCGAGCTGCTGCTGCGCCTACGCGACGCGTACCCGAGCCAGCCGATGATGATCACCGAGAACGGTGCGGCCTTCGACGACGTGGTGTCGGACAACGGCCGGATCCACGACGACCGACGGATCGACTACCTGCGCCAACACATCGGCGCGATGGCCGACGCCCGTGCGCAGGGTGCGGACGTCCGCGGCTACTTCGTCTGGTCGCTGCTGGACAACTTCGAGTGGGGCTACGGCTACGACCGCCGCTTCGGGATCATCCGGGTCGACTACGACACCCAGGTCCGCACCTGGAAGGACAGCGCCCACTGGTACCGGCGGCTCGCCGCCACCGGCGAACTGGACCAGGCCTCGGAGTAACCGCACCTCGGCCGGCGGGCAGGGGTGGTCGGTTTGCCTTTGCTCTGCTTCAACGGACGCAACACTCGGTGTTCGGATATCGGACGCGCGGTGTTGCGTGGATTGAAGCAGAGCAAAGGCAGCGAGGGGGTGGGCGCCTACCCATGTGACACCAGCTGACTAGACGCCCACCCGCTGCGGCGGGACGGTGAGCCCGTAGAGCGCCATCAGCTCCGGGGTGTCGACCCGGCTGCCGTCGGCCACCGCGTCGCAGGCGATGTCGACGATCTGGTCCTTGTGCGCCAGCAGGTAGGGCCGGGCGCCCACATCCGCGCTGGCCAGGGTTGCGATGCCGGGCCAGTGCCGACGGCCGAAGAGCATCGGGTAGCCGCGCAACCCGTCGTAGGTGGCGCAGACGAGCACGTCCGGGTACGGCAGCGCGGCCACCCGGCGGACCGCTACGGCGGTCAGGCCCGGCATGTCGACGGGGACCACCACCACCGCCTCGATCCCCTCGTCGTCCATGGCGGCCAGGCCGGCCCGGATCGACGAACCGACCCCGGTGCCCCACGCCTTGTTGATCACTACGGTGGCCTTGCCCAGATCAGCGGTTTCCCGGACCTGATCAGCGGCGGCACCCAGCACGACCACGATCTGCTCGCAGCCCGCCTCGGTCATTGTGTCGATCATCTGGTTGACCAGGGGCTTCTCACCCTGGTGCAGCAGCGCCTCGGGACCACCGATCCGTCGTCCCCCGCCCGCGGCGATGATCATTCCTGCGATCCGGTTCAGCTGCGCCCCCTCCAGCACGGGACCGACCGTGACCGGTCGGTCCCTTCCTACGGACACTGCAACGAGGACGGCCGGCCGAGGGTGGCGGGGCGAAAAGGAGAAATAGCGCAACCGTTATATGCCCGGCACCTCCGGGCACGGCACCGCACCGGGGTCAGGTCGCGTCGGCGTAGCAGTCGACGATGGACAGGTCCAACGGAAAGCGGACCGGGGTGTCACCGAAGAGCAGTGCGGTGGCCCGGTCGCCAGCACGGCTGACCGCTGCGGCGACCGCGTCGGCCTGCACGGCAGGGCAGTGCACGACGACCTCGTCGTGCTGAAAGAAGACCAGCTCGGCGTCGGTGCCGGCCAGCTCCGCCCGCAGCGTGGCGAGCAGAGTCGACGCCCACTCGGCGGCGGTCGCCTGGATGACGAAGTTGCGGGTGAAGCGCCCCCGGGACCGCGCGGCACGGGCCCGGGGACTGTGCGGGTCGGCCGCGCCATCCGGGTCGGAGGGCGCATCGTCGGGATCACCGAAGCCGGCCGAACCGGGCGGGCACGTCCGCCCCAGCCACGACCGCACCAGCCCACCCGCCTCACCGGTGCGCGCCGCAGCCTCGACGTAACCGAACGCCGTCGGGTAACTGCGCTTGAGCACCGCCAACGCGGGCACCGCAGCCCCGCCGGTCTGCCCGTACATCGCGCCGAGCAGGGCGACCTTGGCCCGGGCCCGGTCGCCGCCGAAGGAGTCGCGGGCCAGCGCGGCGTAGAGATCGCCGGCACCGCCCGCCGCCGCCAGCCGGGCGTCGCCGGAGACCGCGGCGAGCACCCGAGGCTCCAACTGACCGGCGTCGGCGACCACCAACCGCCAGCCCGGATCGGCCACCACGGCACGCCGGATCACCTTGGGGATCTGCAGAGCGCCCCCGCCCCGGGTGGCCCAGCGGCCGGAGACGACCCCACCCGGCACGTACTCCGGCTGGAACCGGCCGTCACGCACCCACTGCTCGCGCCAGGACCAGCCGTGCGCCGTCCAGATCCGGTAGATCTCCTTGTATTCCAACACCAGTGGCACGGCCGGATGGTCCACCCCGCGCAGAACCCAGGCCCGGGTGCTGGGCAGTTCCACCCCGACCCGGGCGAACGCCTTCAACAGCTCTGCCGGGGAGTCGGCGTGCAGGCGGCGCACGCCGAACGCGTCGGCGATCCGAGCTGCCAACTCGGCGAGTCGGCGCGGTGGGCCGCCGACCGGGGACGCCTCGCCGAGCAACTCGTTGAGGATCTCGTCGTGCACGTCGGCACGCCAGGGCAACCCGGCGACGCCCATCTCCACCGCGATCAGCGCGCCGGCCGACTCGGCGGCCACCAGCAACCGGAACCGGCCCGGATGCTCGGTGGCAGCGGTGCGGGAAAGCTGGTCGGCGTACACCTGGGTCAGGGCCTCGATGCCCGGGCCCGGCGGGCCGGGCAGCGTGTCGAAGAGCGCGCCCTGGCCGTGCCCGGGCGGCGCGGCGGCGCGCGGCGGTGGGTCGGGCGGCACCGCTGCGCCGCTCAGCCGGGCCCAGGCGGCGGCCAGCGAGCGGGGCTCGCCCCAGCGGCCGGCGTGCCCGAGCAGCAGCGCCTCGGTCAACTCCACGTCGTGGCACCGGTCGACCCGCACGCCGGCACGCAGCAGCGCCGGGTAGACGGATGCGGTGGCCGACCAGACCCAGCGCGGGTGCTCGGCGGCCTCGCACGCGGCGACCGCGGCGATCAGGTCGGTGACGACCTCGGTCGGGCCGGCCGGCCGGCCGGCGGCGTCCAGTGGGCGCAGCACTCCCCCGCCCCGCTCGTCGGACACCACCGCCACCAGCACGAACGCGATTCTGCCTCTTCCCCCCGACAGGAAAGGAGGCGCACCTTACATCTGGAGGGTCCGTGGGTGTCGGAGCGGACCGATAGCGTGATCGAATGCCCCCGCAGATCCCGCATTCCGAACCTGGGACTCCGGACACCCGGGGTCCGATGCGATATCTCTGGTGGCTGGTCCGCTGCCAACCCGGGCGGGTGCTGCGCGGCAGCCTGCTCGGGACGGTCTGGATGGTCGGGCTGTCGGCACGGCCCTACCTGATCTACCGCGCCGTCGACGACGGGCTGCGCGCCCACGACACCCGGGCCCTGGCGCTCTGGGTCGCGGCGATCGTCGTGGCGGGAGTGGCGTTGTCGTTCGTGGGCACCATGCGGCACCGCACGATGACGTTCATCCGGGAAGACGCCAAGGCCCGCTCGGCGGAGGTCCTGCTGCGCCACCTGTCCCGGATCGGCGCCGCGCTGCCACGCCGGGTCGCCTCGGGCGAGGTGGCCACCGTCGGCGGCTCCGACATCAACTGGGCGGCGGACGTGCTGACGCTGACCGGGCCCGGCGTCGGCGCGGTCGTCGCGTACGGGGTCATCGCCGTGGTGCTCTGGTCGATCTCCCCGACGCTCGCGCTCTGTGTGCTGGTGGGAGTGCCGGTGGTCGGGCTGGTCGTCGGGCCACTGCTGCGCCGCCTGGAGCGTGCGGAGTCGGTCTACCGCGGGCAGCAGGGCGCGCTCACCGCCCGATCCGGCGACATCGTGGCCGGGCTGCGGGTGCTCGCCGGGGTGGGCGGCCGGGACCTGTTCGCGCGGCGGTACGCGGCCAGGTCCCAGGACCTGCGCGCCGAGGGCTACCGGGTCGGCGCGGTCAACAGTTGGATCGACGCGGCCACCGTCGCCATCCCCGGGTTGTTCCTGGCGGCGGTGGTGTGGCTGACGGCTCGGATGGCGGTGAGCGGTGACGTCACGGTCGGTGAGCTGGTCGCCGTCTACGGCTACGTGGCGACCCTGATCGTGCCGGTCTGGTTTCTGATGGAGGGCAGTTACCAGCTGATCCGGGGTCGGGTTGCCGCCCGGCGGATCGCCGACCTGCTCTCCGTGAGCACGGACGATGTCGGCGGCCCGGGTCGTCGGTGGCCGGGCTCCGTGCCCGACGCACGTCGGCCGGGCGCCCTGACCGCGCCGACCGGCCCCGCCGACCTGCACGACCCGGTGACCGGGTTGACCGTGCGCGCCGGCCGGCTGACCGGGGTTGCGGCAGACGACCCGGCGGCGGCCGTGGCCCTGGCCGACCGGCTCGGCCGGTACGTCGTCAGCGGGACCACCTGGGGCGGTGTGCCGCTGACCGGGGTCGCCCTGGACGAGGTCCGAGAGCGGATCCTGGTGGCCGACCACGACTCGTACCTCTTCGCCGGAACTCTGCGGGACATCCTGCACGGGGCTCACGCCGACGACGACCGGATCGGGGCCGCACTGCGGGTCGCCTCGGCCGAGGACGTCGTCGACGCCCTGCCCGCCCGGCTGGACACCCCGATCGACGCCCGAGGCCGGACGCTCTCCGGAGGTCAGCGCCAACGGGTACGCCTGGCCCGAGCGCTCCACACCGAGCCGGAGGTGCTGATCCTCGTCGACCCGACCTCGGCGGTGGACGCGCACACCGAGGCGCGGATCGCCGAGCGGCTGCGTGCCGCGCGGGCCGGGCGGACCACCGTGGTGATCACCACGTCGCCGCTGCTGCTCGGCCGGGCCGACCTGGTCGCGCACCTGAGCGCCGGCCGGATCACCGCCACCGGCAGCCACGCCGACCTGCTCGACCAGGACGCCGACTACCGGCACCTGGTGGCCCGTGACAGCGAGGATCCCGATCTGGAGCAGCCCGCCGGCACCGAGGGGGCGTACCGGTGAGCCGGCTGCCGGTGGCCGACCGCAGCGCCGTACGCCGAGCCTTGCGAGACATGATCAGCCGGCATCGGCGCGCGGTCGGGATCGTGCTGGCGCTGCACAGCGCCGCCGCGGTCGCCGGGCTCGCCCCGCCGTGGCTGCTGGGCACCATCGTCGACCGGGTCACCGCGGGCGCGGGGGTGGCCACTGTGGACAAACTGGCGCTGGCCATCGCCGGTTGCGTCCTGGTCAGCGCATTGCTCTCCCGCTACGCCCAGTACGCCGGCCACCGCTTCGGTGAGCGGGCCGTCGCCGAACTGCGCGAGGAGTTCGTCTCCCGGACTCTCCGGCTGCCGGTCTCGGTCGTCGAGCGCGCCGGCTCCGGGGACCTGGCCACCCGCAGCTCGGTCGACGTGGCGACCGTCGGGACCACCGTCCGGGACGTGGTGCCCATCATCGTCATCGCCTCGGTGCAGTTGACGTTGCTGTTCGGGGCGATCTTCCTGCTGCATCCGCTGCTCGGGCTGGCAGCGCTGGCCGGGCTCCCGTCGATCATCGCGGTGACCCGCTGGTACCTGCGGCGGGCCGGCCCCGCGTACCTCACCGAGGGCGCGGTGTCGGCCGAGTTGACCGAGACGCTGACCACCACCGCCGAGGGGGCCCGCACGGTGGAGGCGCTGCGGCTGGCCGACGACCGGATCCGGCACGGCACCACCCGCATCGCCCTGGTGTGGCGCGCCCGGCGGGCGACCCTCGCGCTGCGTACGGTCTTCTTCTCGGTCGTCGAGGCCAGCTATCCGCTGCCGGTCGCCCTGGTCCTGCTCCTCGGCGGCCACCTGCTCTCCCGGGACATGGTCTCGCTCGGCTCGGTGATCGCCGCCGCGCTCTACCTGCAACAGGCGATCGACCCGATGGACCGGCTGCTGCAGTGGACGGAGCAGGCCCAGCGCGGCTTCGCGTCGTACGCCCGGGTGCTCGGCGTCGGCCTGGTCCCGCCGGAGCCGCCCGGCACCACGGCCACGTCGCGGGGAGAACGGCTCGTGGTGCGTGGGGCGCGGTTCTCCTACACCGGCGGGCAGGACGTGCTGCACGGCATCGATCTGGAGGTGCAGCCCGGTGAACGGCTGGCCGTGGTCGGTCCGTCGGGTGCCGGCAAGTCCACCCTGGCCCGGCTGCTGGCGGGGATCGACGCACCACGGGACGGCGTCGTCAGCATCGGCGGTTGCCCGGTCACCGACTTCGACCCCGCCGAGCGACGTCGCCGGATCGCCCTGGTCACCCAGGAGCATCACGTCTTCATCGGCTCGGTACGCGACAACCTGTCCTTCGCCGCGCCCGACGCGTCCGACGAGCAGATGCGCTCGGCGCTGGTCACCGTGGGTGCCGAGTGGTATGCCCAGCTGCCCGACGGCCTGGACACCGCACTCGGCGACGGGGCCCGGCAACTTGGCGCGGCCGAGGCGCAGCAGCTCGCGCTGGCCCGGCTGGTGCTCGCCGACCCGCACACGCTGATCCTCGACGAGGCGACCGCCGCGCTCGATCCGACCACCGCCCGTCGTACCGAGCGGGCGCTGGCCGCCGTGCTCGTCGGGCGGACGGTCATCGCGATCGCGCACCGGCTCAACACCGCGCACGACGCCGACCGGGTGGCGGTGCTGGCGGACGGTCGGATCACCGAGATCGGCAGCCACGACGAGCTGGTGGCGGCCGGCGGGGCGTACGCCGCTCTGTGGCATTCGTGGCACACCCACGCCGACGAGCGCCCGCAGCAGAGATGACCGCAGGGGCCCCTCGTCGATCGAGGGGCCCCTGCGGTGCGGGTGTCCTTGGTCTACTTCACCGCACCGGAGGTGAGGCCGGCCTGGATCTGCCGCTGGAAGACCGCGTACACGATGATCATCGGGAGGATGGCGATGGTCAGCGCCGCGAACAGCCCGGACCAGTCCGCCTCGTAACCGGCGTTGACCGAGATGTCGGCGATGCCCTGGGTGAGCACCCACTTGTCCTTGGCGTTGGAGAGCAGCACCAGCGGAAGTTGGTACTGCGCCCACTGACCGATGATGTTGAAGATCGCCACGCTGATCAGGCCCGGCTTCGCCATCGGCATCATGACCTGGAAGAACAGTCGGGTGTGCCCACAGCCGTCGATCATTCCCGCCTCGGCGACCGACGACGGCAGCGTCTTGAAGAACGCGGCCAGGAAGAACACCGTGAACGGCAACGAGTACGCGGTGTAGACCAGCACCACGCCGGTGTGGGTGTCCAGCAGGCCCAGGTTCTTCACCACGAAGAAGAGCGGCACCAGGGCGAGGAAGACCGGGAACGCCAACCCGGAGACGAAGAGGAAGTAGACCGCCCGGTTGCCCCAGAACTTGTAGCGGGCCAGGACGTACGCGGCCATCGAGCCGAGCAGCATGGTGAGGAACGTGCTGCACGAGACCACGATGACGCTGTTGAGGAAGTACCGGCCAACGTGCGCCTTGGTCCAGGCCCGCCCGAAGTTCTCCCAGCGCAGCTCCGCCGGAAGCGTCCAGGGGCTGCTGAAGATCTCGCTGGTGTTCTTGAACGCGGCGAGGAACGTCCAGAGGATCGGCACGATCACGATCACCGCCCAGACGGCGAGCGCGACGTGTCCCAGGCCGGCGAAGAGCCGTACCTCCGAGCGCGGGCCCTTGCGGCCCCGCCGGCCGGTCGCGTCCGGGTCGCCGGTCTTCGGCGGTAGGGCCGCCGGCGTCGGCGGCAGCGTCGACTGCGGGTTCATCAGTACTCCACGCTTTCCCGCTTGGTGAGCCGCAGCGTCAGCGCCGCGAACGTGAGGGTGAGGAAGAACAGCGCCACGCCCATCGCGGAGGCGTAGCCGTACTTCGAGTAGACGAACGCGTTGCGGTAGATCTCCATGGCCAGCACGGTGGTGGCGCCGTCCGGGCCGCCACCATCGACCGAGAGCACCGCCACGATGGCGAACGCGTCGAACGCCGCGATGCCGAGGTACACCCAGGCCACCTGGAGGGTGTCCCAGAGCAGCGGCAGGGTGACCCGGAAGAACAGCATCACCTTGCTCGCCCCGTCCATCTCCGCGGCCTCGTAGATCTCACCCGGGATGGAGGCCATCCCGGCTGAGAACAGCACCACGTAGAAGCCGACGGCCTGCCAGACGAGCACCGCGATGATCGACCACAGGGCCAGGTTCGGGCGGACCAGGAAGAGAATCGGGTCCACGCCGAACTTCATCAGCACGCCGTTGATCAGGCCGGACTCGTTCGGCCGGTACACCATCTGGAACAGCACCGCGATGATGGCCACCGCGAGGACCTGGGGGAAGAAGAACACCACCCGGTAGAACTTCGCCCCCCAGACCCCCTGGCGCTGCCCCCCGCTGCTCTTGCCGCCCACGTTCAACAGGAAGGCGAAGAACAACGCGATGGCAATGGTGATCAGCGGCAGGGCAAGCAGCAGTACGCCGTGGTGCTGGACCGCCTTCCAGAAGGCCCCGTCGTCGAGCAGCCTCCGGTAGTTGTCGAAGCCCACCCACTGCGGGGCGGACAGCCCCCGCCAGTTGGTCATCGAGATCTGGAACGCCTGCGCGTACGGCCAGATCACGAAGGTCACGTACAGCGCGACCGGGGCGAACAGGAACCCGATCACGAATGGATACTTGCCGTGCCGCATGACCCTAGCTCCGATCGATCAACGCTTGAACTTGGTAACGGAGCTGTCCTTCTTGATCGCGTCAGCGCGCTTCTGAATCCGCTCCACGAAAGCGTCCGCGTTGATCCGGCCGAACATCAGCTCGTTGGTGGCGGTCCGCGCCTCCGTGTCGAGCTCCTTGTACCAGCCGTCGAAGTACAGGTTGAACACGTCCTGGCCGGCCGCCTTGAGCGCGGCCTGCGAGCTGGCCACACCGGGCGGGAAGGCGAAGCCCTCCGAGCCGGCGGGGACCACGGTCGGGGCCTTGACGACCTCGGTGAAGCCCTTCGCACCCGCCTTGGACAGCATCTGGCGCATGTACTCCAGGCCACCCTTGGGGTTCTTGCTCTTCGCCGAGACGAAGTAGCCCTCGCCCGCGGTGGCGCGCAGTGCCGTGGCCGGCAGCTTGTCCGAGGCGGTCAGGCTCGGCACCGGCATGAGCTGGTAGTCGAAGCCGGACGGCGTGTCCTTCTTCTGCTCACCCTCCAGCCAGTCACCGCTGGGGTACATGGCCACCTTGTACTGGTTCTGCCGCAGCTGCACGTCGGTGTGCTTGAGCCCCTCGAAGCTCTTGTCGCTGAACTTCGCGCCGACCTCGGCCCACGCCGTGGCAGCCTGCTTGACCGCGTCCTGCTTCCAGGCGCCGTCCTCCAGGTTGTCGATGTTCTTCAGCACGTCCGTACCGCCGATCTTGGCGGCCTGGGTGAGGATCACGTTCCACTGGTAGTAGGCCGCGTTCGCCCCGGCGTACCCGTAGGGCGTGATGCCCTTGGCCTTGATGGCGGTGAGCAGGGCGATGAAGTCGTCCCAGGTCTTGGCCGGCGCCCAGCCGTTGTCCTTGAACAGCTTGCCGGAGTACCAGATGCCGAAGACGGTGGAGACGTAGTACAGGACGAACGGCTTGCCGTTGAACGAGCCCGCCTCGATGGTGCCGGGCACCACGGTGTCCCGGACCTTCTTGGCCGGGTCGTCGACCGACGGGGCGTCCCACAGCTCGGTGAGGTCCTGGAGCTGACCGTCGGCGACCAGCGCGCCGAAGTCCATCAGCTTCTCGCCCGAGTTGTTCACGAACTCCGGCGGGCTGCCGGCGGCGAAGCGCGGCTGGAGCACGGTCGAGACGGCCTGGGTGGCCTGGTGCTTGACCTCCGCCTTGGGGAACGCCGTCTTGTACAGCGGCTCGTGCACGTCGGTGGCGTACTTCTCGCCGTAGCCACCATTGAAGATGATCACCTCGATCGGGGCGTCCTCCTTGACGCCCAGCGGGTTCTTCTCACTCTTGGTGCCGCCGGCAACCTGCTCGTTCTCCTTGTCACCGCTGCTGGTCGCGCAGGCGCTGAGCAGGCCAATGGCCGGAGTGGCGAGCATGCCCACGGCGGCGGCGCGACGCAGCACCGTGCGACGGTCTAGTGCGGCAGGGTGCTCAGGGGTAATCGACATCGTCGTCTCTCCTTGTGGAATTCGGGTCAGGCGGTGCGCCGGAGACGCCCGGCGTACCGCGACTCGAGGGCGATGTTGTGCTCGTCCCCGCCGGGGACGTTGGCGGAGAGGTAGATAGGGGGCACCTCTCCGGCCTGGTGGAACCGTCGTACGACCTCCGCGGTCAGCAGCTGCGCCAGCAGCGCCGTGGTGAGCGAGGAGACCGCACAGACCGCGCCGCCGCCCTCGAGCGGCAGCAGTGCATCGCCGTACGGCGCGCCGTTGTCCAGCACGACGTCGGCGAGGTCGGCGAGCCGTTGGCCGGACGGGTGCCGTGGGGCGACCCGTGCGGTGTGCTCGACCGAGGTGACCGCGATCAACGGGTGACCGCGCTCGGTGACCAGCGCCGCCAGCTCGACCACCGAGCCGTTGATGCCGGACTGGGACGCCACCACGAACACGTCGCGCGGCTGTGGCGCCGCGAGCGCGTAGATCTGGTGGGCGATGGAGGGATCGCGTTCCAGCTTGGGGTCGGCGAGCACGTCGCGCGGGGCGTCGCCGTGCACCACCAGGTCCCGCACCGAGAGCCGGTTGGTGGGGACGAGCCCGCCGGCGCGGGCGACCAGCTCGGCGGCGAACGCCTCGGAGTGCCCGGCGCCGAACGCCTGGAGCACACCGCCGGCGCGCAGGCTGTCGGCGATCAGGTCGGCGGCCCGGGTGATCCCGTCAGCCTCGGAGTCGAGCAGCCGGTCGAGCACCGGGCGGACCGCGTCCGCGTACCCCTGGGCGCTGATCATGATTGGGCTCCCTTCGCGGCCTTGTGCCCGTCGACGGCCTGCGCGGTACGCCGGAAGGCCGCGTGGGCGCGGTCGTGTGTGCGCTGGGCGACGGCGATGTAGAGCAGGTCGAGCACCACCAGTTGGGGGTGCCGGGCCGAGAGCGCGTCCGGCCGGAAGGTCGTCGCCTGGCTGGCGGTGAGCAGCACGATGTCGGCCAGCTCGGCCAGCGGTGAGCGGGGGAAGCCGGTGAGGGCGATGGTGGTGGCGCCCCGGCTGCCCGCCTCCGCGAGCATCTCGATGGTCTCCCGAGTCTGGCCGGTGTGGGAGATGCCGAGCGCCACGTCTCCGGAGCGCAGCAGCGCGGCGCTGGCCAGCCCCTCGTGCACGTCGTTCCACGCCCACGCGGCCACGCCGATCCGATGCAGGCTGAACTGCATCTCCTCACCGACCAACGCGCTGCCGCTGGCGCCGAAGATGTTCACCCTGCTGGCGCCCGCGATCGCCACTGCGGCCCGCTCCACCTCGGCGAGATCGAGCAGGGTGGCGGTGTCGTGCATGGCCCGGGTGTCGGCGGCCATGATCTGGCCGAGCACCCGGGCGAGCGGGTCGCTCGGCTGGATCTCCCGGCCGATGTCGATGGTCCAGCCGGCCGAGCGCGCCCGGCCGGTCTCGGAGGCGATGCCCAGCCGCAGATCGGCGTAGCCCTCGAAGCCCATCGCCCGGCAGAAGCGGGTGATGGTCGCCGGCGAGGTGCCGCTGCGCTCGGCCAGCTCCACTATGGTGGCTCGGGCGGCGGCTTCCGGGTCGCTCAGCACGTGCTCGGCGACCCGGCGCAACGCGCCGGTCAGCTCGCCGAGGCCATTGCGGACCCGGGCCAGCACCCCGTCGGAGGCTGGTCCGAGGCTGCCCCGCCGGTCAATCGCCTCGGCGTCGACCACCGCGGTCCCCGCGGCGGTGTCCACCTCGTGATCAACCATGCGACGCCTCACCTTTTCGAAAAGACTGTTTACTGTTAGTGGTAAAATTTCTTACTAAACGACCGTCTATGTCAAGACCGTGGGCGAAGTTTTCAAACTGTTACCTGGCGCACAGGCCGCCGCAACCGCCGGCTCTTGCTCCGCGCGACCGTTCCGACCAGCATGAACAGGCCCGAGAGCCGCGCATCGCAAGGAGACCGAGCCGATGTCCGACACCGTCGTGGTCGGCCTCGACGTCGGCGGTACGTCCACCCGGGCGACCGCCCTGACCGTCAACGGCGACCGCCTCGGCACCGGCCGCGCCGGCGGTGGCAACCCCACCAGTCACGGCGCCGAACGGGCCGCCACCGAGCTGCTGACCGCACTACGCCAGGCGCTCGCCGACGTCGACCCGACCCGGGTGGCCGCCGGCACGATCGGGTTGGCCGGAGCGGCCCGACTGCTCGCCGACCCGACCGGGCGGGCCGCCTTCGACCGGGCCTGGCACGACGCCGGCCTGCGTTGCCCGTACACGGTCCACGGCGATGCCCTGGTCGCCTACGCCTCCGGCACCGCCGCCCCGGACGGGACGGTGCTCATCGCCGGCACCGGTGCCATCACCGCGCAGGTCCGCGACCTGCGGCTGGACCGCGTCGCCGACGGTCACGGCTGGCTGCTCGGCGACGCCGGATCGGGCTTCTGGCTCGGCCGTGAGTCGGTCCGCCGACTCCTCGCCGACCTGGACGCCGGCCACACCCCCGGCGCGCTGGCCACGGCGGTGCTCACCGAGCTGATGGGCAGCGCCGCCATCGCCTCCCGCCCCCGGGACACGGTGGACGCCACGATCCAGGCGGTCACCCGCCGAGCCCCGGTCGAGCTGGCCCGACTGGCGCCGCTGGTCGTCACCGCCGCCGGCGACGGCGAACCCGTCGCCACCGCGCTGGTCGCCGAGGCCGCCGCGCACCTCGCCACCAGCGTCGGCCGGATCCGCCCGGCGGGGACGGTGACACCGATCGTGCTCGGCGGCGGACTGCTCACCGGGGACACCCCGCTGGCCGCCGCTGTGCGGGCCGAGATCGGCTGGCACTGGCCGCACGCGCCGCTGCACACCGCCGGTGACGGGGCGGCCGCCGCAGCCTGGCTCGCCGCCCGCGAGCTACCCGAGGTCACCGACCCGGCCGCCCTGCACGCCCGCCTCTTCCCACCCACCCGCTGACCCGACCCGCGCCCGGCCACCGGCGTCGCGCACCGCCCACCCCCCCCCGGTCGCCCGGCCCTCGGTCGCGCACCGCCCGGCGCGCACCGCCCGGCGCCCCGCGTCGGACGGACCTGCATGATCGCGCTCGATCCAGGATGTAGTCCCCACCTCGCGGCAGGAGGCCACTACATCCTGGATCGAGCACGATCATGAGCGTGCGCGGCACGGCGGCCTGGCGCGCGGCGCGGCGCGGGCGGGGCGTCGAACGTGAACCGGTGGCTACTTGAGCTGGCCCGCGGTCAGGCCGGCCTGCACCTGCCGCTGAAAGCCCACGTAGACCGCGAGCACCGGCAGCACGGCGATGCTCAGCCCGGCGAAGAGCCGCGCGTAGTCACCGGCGTAGCCCTGGCTGACCGAGAGCGCGAACAGCCCCTGCGCCAGCACCCACTTGGACTCGTCGCCCTGCATCAGCACCTGCGGCAACAGGAACTGGTTCCAGTGGCTGAGAAAGTTGAAGATCGCAACACTGATCAATCCCGGACGCGCCATCGGCAGCATCACCCGGAAGAAGAGCCGGAAGTGACCGCAGCCGTCGACCATCGCGGCCTCCGCCACCGAGGTCGGCAGGGTCCGGAAGAACGCGGTCAAAAAGAACACCGTGAACGGCAGCGAGTAGGCCGCATACACCAGGATCAGTCCGGTCCAGGTGCCGAAGAGGCCAGCGTTGCGGACCACGAAGAAGAGCGGCACCAGGGCGAGGAACACCGGGAACATCAGCCCGCCGACGAACAGGTAGTAGACGACCTGGCGGCCGCGGAACTCGTACCGCGCGAAGACGTACGCGGCGGTCGCGCCCATCAGCATCGTGAGGCTGACCGAGCCGGCGACCACCACCAGGCTGTTGAGGAAGTACCGGCCGATGTGCGCGCCCGTCCAGGCCCGCGCCCAGTTGTCCAGGTGCAGTGCCCCGGGCAGTCCCCACGGGTCGGCGAGAATCTCCCCGTTGGTCTTGAACGAGCTGATGAACATCCACAGCAGCGGCAGCACGGTGAGCAGGCCCCAGAGCAGCAGGAAGCCGTGCGAGAGGACGTTGGCCACGCCGAGTTCCCGCCGCACCGGGCGGTCCCGGCCGGTGGTGGACGCTGGCGTGGTGACGGTGCGGGTGGGCTGATCCAGAGTGGTCACGAGTACTCGATCCGATCGCGCCGGCCGGCCCGCAGCGACAGCGCCGCCACCGAGAGGGTCAGGAAGAACATCACCACGCCGATCGCCGAGGCGTAGCCGAACTTGGTCTCGCTGCCGAAGGCGGTGTCGTACATCCGTACGCCGATCACGTCGGTGGAGAAGTTCGGCCCACCGTTGGTCATCAGCTGCACGAGGATGAACCCGTCCAGGGCGAAGATGGCCAAATAGACCCAGGCGACCTGGACGGTGTCCCAGAGCAGCGGGAGGGTGACCCGGCGCAGCGTGGTGAACCGGGACGCGCCGTCGAGCAGCACGGCCTCGTAGATCTCCTTCGGCACGGCCGACATCGCGGCGCCGAACAGCACCACGTAGAAGCCGACGTTGCTCCACACCATCACCGCCAGCACGCACCAGAAGGCGGTCGCCGGGTCGCCGAGCCAGGTCGGCGCGGACAGGCCGATCGACTGCAGAGCGGCGGTGAGCAGCCCCTTGTTCGGGTGGTAGACCTCCTTCCACAGCAGCGCGATGATCACCACGGAGAGCACCTGCGGGAAGAAGTACACGGTGCGGTAGAGCGCGCCGCCGCGTACCCCGGTCACACCGGCGCGGCCCTTGCGTCCGCCCATGGCGAGCATGGTGGCGAAGAAGAGCCCGAGCACGATGGTCAGCACCGGCACCAGGGCCAGCAGGATCGCGTTGTTCTTCAACGCGTTCCAGACGTAGTCGTCGTGCCACAGGGTCTTGAAGTTCGCCAGGCCCACCGGGTTGGAGTCGGCCGAGTAGCCGAGCCAGTCGGTGGTGGAGATCTGGAACGCCTGCAGGTACGGCGAGACGACGAAGATGACGTAGAGCAGCACCGGCGGCACCAGGAAGGTGACGATCAGCGGCCACTTGCCATGTCTCACGATGAGGACCTTTCCCCGGGGTGCGGCCGGTGGAGGTGGACCCACCCCCACCGGCCGGGCTGTCAGGCCGCTCGCTTGTATTTCTTGATCGAGGTGTCCTGGGCGATCGAGTCGGCGCCCTTCTGGCACTGCTCGAGGAACTCCGCCGGGCCGATCCGGCCGCTGAAGAACTCGCCGCACGCGGCGTCGACGAGGTTGCGCTCCAGCTTGCGGTAGTAGTTGTTGTAGACCCAGTTGAAGCCGTTGGCGCCGGACGCGTCGAGCGCCTTGACCACGGTCGTCAGCCCGTACGGCAGCTCGACGCCCTCGGTGGCACCGGCGACCACGGTGAGGCTGGCGACCTTCCGGGTGAAGTCCTGGGCGCCCTTCTTGGAGAGCATGGTCCGGAAGTACTCCAGGCCGCCGGCGACGTTGCGGGCCTTGGCCGGCACCATGAACGGCTCCCCGGCGGTGCCCCGGATCGCCTCGAACGGCAGCTTGTCGCCGCTGCCCAGGCTCGGCGTCGGCGCGATGGTCATGTTGAACCCGGCCGGGGTGACGTCCTTCTGCTCGCTCTCCAGCCAGGAGCCGCAGGAGATGAAGGCGGCCTTGCCCTGGCACCAGGCGGTCTGCGACTGCTTGTGGTCCAGGCCGGGCGAGCCCTCCAGGATGTACTTGTCCTTGACGATCTGGTGCCACGCGTCGGCGGCGGCCTTCATCGAGTCGGACTTCCAGGCGTTCGGCTCCAGGTTGTCGATGGCGGTGGCCACCGAGGGGCCGCCGAGTTTGATCGCCGTGGAGATCAGCGGCCAGCTCATGTAGCGCGGGTGCAGGCCGGCGTACGTCCAGGGGGCGATGCCCGCGGCCTTGATCTGCTTGCAGAGCGCGATGTGCTCCTCCCAGGTCTTCGCGTACTCCCAGGAGCGCTCGGTGAAGAGCTTGTTGGAGTGCCAGATGCCGTAGGCGGTGTAGGTGTAGTTCAGCACCAGGAACGTGCCGTCGTACGAGCCGACCTCGACCGCGCCGGGCAGCAGGGTGTCCTTGACCGTCTTGCCGGGGACGTCGAGGCTCGGGGCGGTGAGCAGCTCACCGAGGTCGGCGAGGGCGTTCTGGCTGACCAGCCCGTTGAAGTCGATCTGGCCGGCGCCGGAGTTGTTGACCACGTCCGGCGGGGTGCCGTCGACGAAGCGCGGCTGAAGGGTCTTGCTGATCTCCTGCGTGGCGGAGTGCTTGACCTTCGCCTTCGGGTACTTCTCGGTGTACATGGCCTCGTGGGCCTTGGCGTACTCCTCGCCGAACCCACCGCCGAAGATCACCACCTCGAGCGGGGCGTCCTCCTTCACGCCGAGCGGGTTCTGCTCGCTCTTGGTGCCCTTGTAGGCCGCGTTGTCGCTCTTGTCACCACCGCCGGTGGCGCAGCCAGCCAGCAAGCCGGCGGCGGGGGTGGCCAGCAGACCGGCGGCGGCACTGCGCCGCAGGATGTCACGCCTGTTCATCAGGTATCTCCTCGGGTCGGGTCGGGCGGGCCGCCGGTTTGGGGGGAGGCGTCCGCCGCGCGAGGCACGTCGATTCTCTTCAGTTCATGCTCTGTTGCTGAAGAATTTCTACGACAGGCCGGCCCGGACTTCAAGTCCTGACGGTCGAACCGTTATCACCACCGGCCGCCGTCGGTCGCCTAGCCTGAGGCGATGCGCCGTCTGCGCGACCTCGCCGACCGCACCCCGGCCGGACGGGAGCGGTACGTCGACCTACTCCGTGCACTCGCTATCACCATGGTCGTTATCGGACATTGGGGCGTCACGGTGATCGGGCGGGACGCCGCCGGGCAACCCACCGGGCACTCCGCGCTCGGTGACCTGCGCTGGGCGTACCCGCTGACCTGGGTGGCCCAGGTGATGCCCGTCTTCTTCCTGGTCGGCGGCTACGCCAACGCGGCCTCGCTGACCCGGCTGCGGGCCCGGGGCGGCGACGCCGCCGATTGGCTGCTCGACCGCAGTGCCCGACTGGTCCGCCCCACCAGCGTGCTGCTGCTCGTGCTCACCGGGGCGGCGGCGGTGGCCCGGCTGCGCGGCGTCGACCCGAGCCGAATCCGCGAGGTGGTCTGGTTCGCCACCATCCCCCTGTGGTTCCTGGTCGCCTACCTGGCGGTCGTCGTGCTCACCCCAGCCATGTACGCGCTGCACCGCCGTTTCGGCCTGGCCGTCCCGCTGGTGCTGGTCGCCCTGGTGGGCCTCGGCGACCTGGCCCGGCTGACCGGGTCGGAGGAGCTGAGCTATGGCAGCTACCTGTTCGGCTGGCTGGCCGTACACCAGCTCGGCTTCGCCTGGTACGACACCCGCGCCACCCCGCCGACCGCCACCGAGACCGCGCCCGCGGCGCCGCCGACCACCGCAACCGCGCCACCGTCAGCCTCCGCCGACGCCGGCGGGCCGTCGACTGCCGACCACCCGGGGGTACGCCGGCGGCGGCTGCCCACCTCCCGGCGGGCCGGGCTGGCGTTCCTGGCCAGCGGGCTGGCCGCTCTGCTGCTGCTCACCGGGCCCGGCCCGTGGCCGGTGGCCATGCTGCACGTGCCCGGCGAGCGCCTGGACAACCTCAGCCCGCCCAGCCTCGCGCTGCTGGCCGTCGCCACCGCCCAACTCGGCCTGATCCTGCTGCTGCGCGGCCCGGCGGAACGCCTGCTGCGCCGCACCGGCCCGTGGCAGCTGGTGATCGGGGTCAACCTGGTGGTGCTGACCATCTTCCTCTGGCACCTGACCGCCGCGATCCTGCTCATCGGGCTGCTCGACACGACCGGGACGCTGCCCACCCCGGCCGCAGGTTCAGGCGCCTGGTGGGCGTGGCGAGTCCCCTGGCTGCTGCTGCTCGCAGCCGTCCTGGCGGTGCTGGTCGCGATCTTCGGCCCGGTCGAGGCACGCAGCGCCCGGCACCGCACCGCACGACGGGCTGGCCGGGGCGCCACCACCCGCGCGGCGCTGACCGGGGCCGGGTACACCGCCGTGGTGGTCGCGCTGCTGATCAACAGCGCGACCACGAAGCGGGCCCCGGAGCCACTCGGCACGCCCGTTGCGGCGCTGCTGGTGTACCTGGCCGGGGCGGGCGTGCTGCGGTTGCTCAGGTCTGGGTGGGGAACCCGAGGTTGACCCCGCCGTGGCGCGGGTCCAGCCACCGGCTGGTGACCACCTTGCCGCGGGTGAAGAAGCGCACCCCGTCCTCCCCATGGGCGTGCAGGTCACCGAAGAGCGAGGACTTCCAGCCACCGAACGAGTGGTACGCCATCGGCACCGGGATCGGCACGTTGATGCCGACCATGCCCACCTCCACCTCGTGCTGGTAGCGCCGGGCCGCACCGCCGTCGTTGGTGAAGATGGCCGTGCCGTTGCCGTACGGACTGGCGTTGACCAGCTCCACCGCCTCGTCGTACGAGCCGACCCGAACCACGCTGAGCACCGGCCCGAAGATCTCGTCGGTGTAGATCGACATCTGCGGGGTCACCCGGTCGAACAGGGTCGGGCCCAGCCAGAAACCGTCCGGGTCGCCGTCCGGCGTCACGTCCCGCCCGTCCACCACCGGCACCGCTCCGGCGGCCACCCCGGCGTCCACGTAGGAACGCACCTTCGCCGCGTGCGCCGCGGTGACCAGCGGACCCATGTCGCAGCCCCGCCGGCCGTCGCCGGTGCGCAGCCCGGCCATCCGCTCGGCGATCCGCCCGACCAACGCGTCCGCGACCGGCTCCACGGCCACCAGCACCGAGATGGCCATGCACCGCTCCCCCGCCGAGCCGAACCCGGCGTTGACCGCCGCGTCGGCGGCCAGGTCCAGGTCGGCGTCCGGGAGCACCACCATGTGGTTCTTCGCGCCGCCGAGCGCCTGCACCCGCTTACCGGCGGTGGTTCCCCGCTGGTAGACGTACCGGGCGATCGGGGTGGAGCCGACGAACGAGACGGCCCGCACCTCCGGATGCTCCAGTAGCGCGTCCACCGCCTCCTTGTCGCCGTTGACGACGTTGAGCACCCCGTCGGGCAGGCCCGCCTCGGCGAACCACTCGGCCAGCAGCAGCGCCGGGCTCGGGTCCTTCTCGCTCGGCTTGAGGACCACCGCGTTTCCGCAGGCCACCGCGACCGGCACGAACCACAGCGGCACCATCACCGGGAAGTTGAACGGGGAGATCACCGCGACCACCCCGACCGGCTGACGGATGGTGTACGAGTCGACCTCGGTGGAGACGTTCTCGCTGAACGCGCCACGCAGCGCCGACGGCAGGCCGCACGCGTACTCGATGACCTCCAGGCCGCGCTGCACCTCGCCGGCGGCGTCGGCGAGGACCTTGCCGTGCTCGGCGGTGATCACCTCGGCGAGCCGGTCCCGGCGAGCGTGCACCAACTCGCGGAACGCGAACAACACCGCCGACCGCTTCGCCAGCGACGCGTCCCGCCAGGCCCGCGCGGCGCGGGCTGCGGCCTGCACCGCGACGTCGACGTCCGCGGTCGAGGCCAGCTCGACCTCGGTGGTACGCCGACCCGTCGCCGGATCGAACACGTCGCCGCGCCGCTCGGACGTGCCGCCGACCCGCTTACCGTCGATGAAGTGGCCGATGCTCATGCCGCCACCCCCGCCGCCGACCGGATCGCGTCGACGAGGATCGCCAGACCCTCGCGGGCCTCGTCCTCGGTCAGCGTCAACGGTGGACCCATCCGTAGGACGTTGCCGTACAGGCCGCCCTTACCGGCGAGCAGACCACCCTCCCGAGCGGCCTCGAAGACCCGGTTGGTCAGCGTCGGGTCCGGCTCGCTGGTGCCCGGCCGGACGAACTCGACGCCGAGCATCAGCCCTTTCCCGCGTACCTCCGCGACGCAGTCGAGGCCACCCACGGCGGACCGCAGGCCGTCGGCGAGGATCGCGCCGACCCGGGCCGCGTTCGCCTGGAGGTCGTGCTCGATCAGGTAGTCGAGCACCGCGTTGCCGGCCGCCGTGGAGATCGGGTTGCCGCCGAAGGTGGAGAAGCTGATCGCCGGCACCGACTCCAGCACCTCGGCCCGGCCGACCACCCCGGCCAGCGCGAACCCGTTGCCGATGCCTTTCGCGAAGGTGAGCAGATCCGGGGTGACGCCGTGCGCCTGGTAGCCCCAGAAGTGCTCCCCGGTGCGCCCCCAACCGGTCTGCACCTCGTCGGCGATGAACAGGATGCCGTGCTCGTCGAGGACCTTCTTCCAGCCCGCGAAGAGCCCGTCCGGCGGGTGCACGAAACCACCGACACCCTGGATCGGCTCGGCGATCAACGCGGCCACGTCACCGGCGGTCTGCGTGGCCAGCACCTCGCGCAGGTCCTCCACCGCCGCGTCGACCTGCTCCTCGGCGCTCAGGCGCGCGAGCAGACCGCGCACCCGGTCGCCCGAGTGCAGCCAGGCCACCTGGAGCGGGTTGAGCCCGCTGGCCGACCAGTTGCGGTTGCCGGTGACGCCCATCGCCGCGTACGACCGGCCGTGGTAGCTGTTACGCACCGCCAGGATCTGGTGTGAGCGGCGGTGGTTGGTGGCGACCAGCAGCGCCGCCTCGTTCGCCTCCGTGCCGGAGTTGGTGAAGAACACCCGGGCGTCCGGGATGCCGGAGCGCTGCGCGATCTTCTCGGCCAGCTCCACCTGCTGCCGGATCAGGTAGAGCGTCGAGGTGTGCGCGATGCCGGTGGCGAGCTGGCGCTCGACCGCCTCCCGGATTTCCGGGATGTCGTAGCCGATCATGTTGGTCAGCACGCCGCCGAAGAAGTCCAGGTAGCTGCGCCCCTGGGCGTCGGTGACCCGGCGGCCCGAGCCGGCGACAAGCTCGAGCGGCTCGGCGTAGTACAGCGGCATCCAGGACGGGAGCACGGCCCGGTGCCGGGCCAGCAGGTCATCGGTCATCGTGGCAACCCTTCAGCGGCGTTCGCGGATACCGCACGCTCCCACCGGCGGCCGGTATGGACAACTGCCACTGTGTAGCGCAGGGCGCGCCAGCTCCTGACAGTCCGTCAGCCGACGACGGCTGGCGCCAGGGTGAGCCGCCCTGCCAACCGGACGGGACGACGCCGACCCGCGCCGGGACCGCCGCTCGGTACGATTCGGCGATGCCCGACATCCCCGCTCCGCCACCGTTACGGACAGCGGATGGACCGATCGGAAACACGCCGTTGACCTCCGGGTCGGTGCCCGTCGGGCCGGACGTGCCGCTGCCCGCCGGGGTCGCGGGCGCACCGACCACGGCGATGACCGCGGGGATAGCCGGGTGGGTCGACGCCGACCCGCTGCGCCAGCTCGTCGCCCGCTTCGGCGGCACGTGGCCGGCCGGTGACCTCGCCGACGCTCTCCGGTTCCTCGACGAGTTCTCCGCCCGGCACTGGGACTTTCGGGGCGGCCGGGAGCGGCCGGACGCCCGGGAGCCGAACCTCGACGCCGGCACCGCCGAGCTGGTACGCGCCGCCGCCGGCGCGCTGGGGCTCGTCCGGCCCGCGCCACCGATCAAATCGGCGTACGCCCACCAGGTCGTGCTGGGCGGCCTGGCGCACGCCTGCCTGCGTCGCGTCGCGTACGCCGCGCACCTGCTGCGCGGCGGGCTGCGGGTGACCGGCGAAGTGGCGGTGCTGGGCAGCTTCCGGCCGCTCTCCGACCTGGAGCACCGGATGTTGGCCGAGGCGGGGGCACCCCGCTGCGAGACCGAGGTGGACGCCCTGGACGCGGCGGTCCGGCTGGCATTCGGGGTGACCGCCCCGGCGCGGGAGGACGGCGTCGACGCGGGCCACGCGCACCACTCGTGGTCGTCGCGCACGTATCTGCCGGCCTCTCTGCCGCCGGTGCGGGTGCTGGCCGCGCCGTCGAGCGAGCCGCAGCGGCGGCGTGCGCACACCGCGGACACCCAGCGGTTCTGGGCCGGCCACGTCCAGCTCGCCCCAGGCGACGACGTGCTGATGGTCACCGCGCCGATCTACGTGCCGTTCCAGCACTGCGATGCGCTGCGCACCCTGGCCGTGCCGTACGGCTGCGGCATCGACACCGTCGGGGTCGACCCCGCCCTGGTGGACCTTGCCCGGCTGCCGGAGCCAACACTCAGCCCCGGCCGCTACCTCCAGGAGATCCGCTCGGCGATCCGTGCGATGCGCGCCCTGCACACGGAGTTGGCCGCCGGCTGAGCGGCGCACGACCGAAGGCCGGCGCACGGCGGATCGCCGCGCACCGGCCTTGTGGACCGTGATCAGTTCACGTAGACGGCGGCGTTCCCCTTGCTGGTGTCGCGCACCGGCGAGTACGTCGCCGAGAAGTACGCGGTGCTGAAGCAGAGAGCCGAGCCGGAGAACTTGGTCAGTGGCTGGTTGGTGAAAATGATGGAGTTGGAGGCGTTGACCGCCGCGCCGGTGAGGCTGTTGGTGCTGGTCCGGTAGACGCAGTTGACCGTACCGAGCAGCGAGTTCAGCACGACGGTGCTCTGGATCGGCGCCGCCGCGGTGCCAGTGAGCTTGACGACGCCGGCGCTGGTGACGGAGGTGGCGTACGGCAGGTTGTTCAGAGTGATGCTCTGCACCCCGGTGGTGCCGAACACGTTGGTGGTGCAGGTGCCGAAGCTCTGTCCGGTGAGGTTCTCGGTCGCGGTGCCCGGGGCGATCGGGTTGGTCAGCACCTTGGCGGTGAAGGTGGACGCGGCGCACTTGATCCCGGTGGTGCCGCTGGTGGAGTTGTAGAAGGTGGCGTTGGTGCCGGTCTTGAGGCTGGCCTGGATGATGTCGTTGACGGCGACCGCGGTGCCGCCGGCCGTCGGATAGGTCAGCACGTTGCCGGCGAGCGCGGCGGACGGGGCGGTGGGCGGCGCGGCGGAGGCCGGGGTGGCGCCAACGAGACCGGTCAGCAGTGCGAGGGCAGCGAGGCCCCCACCGATTCTTCCGTACCTGAGCATGGTTCTTCCTTCCGGCGGTGGGACGGGAATGAGCGGACCGCACAGGCGGTCACCGCCGGGCGGGGACACCCGGGCGGCGATTGTGGCCATCCGTAGTGGACGGCGGTGGTGAGGGTGCCGGCGGCCATCGGGGCCGGCCGGCGGTGACGGAGGTGCCGCGCGTCAGCGAACGGTGCAGCGTGCCGTGCTGCGGCGGAGCCGCGTCACCTGCGACTTTCGTGCCTTGGGAGTGCGCTCGAGTTCGGCGATAATGGCAGTCATCGAGCCCTCCTTCGACGAGCCAGGGTGACCATCCGGGGAGATCACCAACGGTGACTATGCACCAACTGAGCGTGGTGAAAGTTATAAACCCCGGAGGGTCGCAAAGTCAACGCATCCAGGGAGGTCGATAAGTTGACCACGCAGGGTCACCCACAGTCAGCGACGGCGCCGGTGCCCCTGCCGGGTGCGCGACCCGGGCGCGACCCGGATCGCGCAATCAAGCGCGGTCCGCGCCGGGTCTCCGCCGAGGTGGTGGCCGCGACCCAGCGGGACCGCCTCTTCGACGGGCTCGTGCACGAGGTGGCGACGAAGGGCTACGACAACGCCCGGGTCAGCGACATCTGCCATGCCGCCGGGGTGACCCGCCCGGCCTTCTACGCCCTCTTCACCGGCAAGGAGGACGCCTTCCTCGCCGCGTACCGGCACGGCATCGCCGTGGTGTCACAGCTCATGGAGAGTGCCTACCGCGATGCCGGCCCGGCCTGGCCGGACGCGGCCCGCGCCGCGCTGCGCACCCTGCTGGAGGTGCTGGCGAGCGTGCCCGCGTTCGCCCGGATGGCGCTCGTCGAGGTGGACGTGGCCGGCCCGGACGCCCGCCGGGAGCGGGATGCCCTGCTCAGCAGCTTCCGCCGGTTCTTCGCCGACGCCGGCCCAGGGCCGACGATCGCCGGTGTGGACCGGGACGCTCTCGTGTCCACAGTGGTTGGCGGGATCTACGCCACCATCCGCGGCCGCGTGGCGCAGGGGCGGGCGTCGGAGCTGCCGCAACTGCTGCCGGTGCTCACCTACGCGGCCACCGCGCCGTTCCTCGGCACCGACGGTGCGGCTCAAGCGACCCGGCCGATACGCCCGGACGACGGCCCGAGCACGACCGCGCCATGCGTGTCGACCAGCGAGCCGACCTTTCATTCCTGATCACCCAGTCGAAAACCGCAGCGGTTTCTCACTTTGGCCGCATTTTACAAATGCTGCTCAACTGGCCGCCTCTACACGCTGTTGACCCGCCCTTTACTCGGCGGTAACTTCGGCCTGTGCCTGGATACGCAGCATCCGGGGGCGCAATTCCCATTGTCGCTGACGAATTGATCTCTAAGGGGAGCCGCCATGTCGGAGGAGACCGCACCCATCGAACCCGGTCCACCGCGGAGCGGCCTGCGCTGGCGCCGGTTCGCCATCACGTTCGGCACCGTCGCCGCGGGCGCCGCCGGCATGATCATGCTGACCGCCCAGGGCGTGCTGGGCGCGCAGTTCGCAATCTCCGGCATGCCGTTCACCGTCACCGCCGACAAGCTCACCGGCACCGGGTTCGAGCAGTTCGCCACCCTCGACCAGATGATTCCGGACAGCCCCAACCAGGGCGACACTGGCGGGCAGGTCCTGGTGATCGTGTCGGCGATCGACAAGGCAGAGCTGACCAACCTCTGCCAGAGCATCAATCTTGGCGGCGTCAACCTGAAGATCACCGCTGGCGGCAACGGCAAGCCGGTCACCGCCCGGACCCTGGTCGTCGATGGTGACGAGGTCGCCGGCAACGCCTCCTTCGAGAACATCGACGTCGGCCAGGACGCCAGCACCCTCGACCAGGTGCCCGGCGTGACAGGCAACCCCGGCGTCTTCGCCCAGCAGGCGGACAAGGTGACCATCACCAACCTGCGGCAGAACAACTTCGCCACCACGGCCGCCGTCTTCAACCTGCCCAACCTGCGCATGGCGTTCACCTCCGACGGGTGCTGACATGACCACCGGACGACACCACCCGGCGCCGGCCGCCCGCCAACTCGGCGGGCGGTGGCGCCGCTGGCGGCGGGCCCGACCGTTCACGGCCGGGGTGCTGATCGCGCTCGGTGGCGCGGAGATGCTCGTGACCCTGCGCGCGTCGCTCGGCGTGCTGCTGCACGTCGGGCCGCAAGGGCTGGCCGCGTACCTGGTGCCAGCGGTCCTGATTCTCTGCGGGGTGCTGCTGATCACCACCCCGCAGCAGCGGGTCTTCTACGCCCTGCTCTCCCTCGTGCTCGGGCTGGGCTCCTGGCTGACCTCGAACCTGGGCGGCTTCCTGATCGGGATGTTGCTGGCCCTGATCGGCGGGGCAATGGCGTTCGCCTGGACCCCGGACAAGCAGCGCCGACCAGCCGTCGCCGCAGCGGAGCCCGTCGCACCGGCACCGCGCGAATCCGAGGATGACGCCGACACCGCCCTGCTGCCCGGAATGCAGACGCCGGACCCGACTCCGGCCGAACGGGGCTGAGTCAGCGGGCGGTGTCGGCGACCGCCTGCGCGAACACCTCGGAGCGGTGCTCGAAGTTGCGGAACTGCCCGTAGCTCGGGGCGGCCGGCGAGAGCAGCACCACCCCGCCGGTCGGGGTGAGCTTGCGGGCCAGCCCCACCGCGGCCACCAGGTCCTCGGCAAGCTCGGTGCGCACCGCCGGCAGCCCGGCGAGCGCCTCGACGATCCGGGGGCCGCTGTCCGGGATGCCGATGACGATGATCTCCCGCTCGGCCAGGTGCTCCCGGAGCGGGGTGTAGTCCAGACCTCGGTCGTTGCCGCCCACGATCACGGTCAACGGCCGCCCGTCGTACGCGTCGATGGCGTGCATGGCCGCGTACGGGCTGGTGGCCAGGGTGTCGTCGACGAAGGTCAGCCCGGACGGGTCGGTGATCTCGGTAAGCCGGTGGGCCAACCCCTGGAACTCGGCGACCGCGACGGCAAGGGTGTCCTTGCCGGCCACCACGTCCACACCGAGCGCGTCGAGCACGGCGAGCGCGACGCAGAGGTTGCCCTCGTTGTGCCGGCCGACGAGCGGCAGCACGGCGCGTGGGAAGAGCGGCTGAGCACCGAGGTGGAACCACGCGGTGCCGTCGGCGCCGGTGGCGACGTGGGTGGTGTCGGGGCGACCGGCCCGGACCGTCGACCCGTCACCCAGCTCACCGAGCTCACTCAGCTCGGCGGCGAGCCGGGGGTCGGCGCCGTTGACCACGATCGTCTCCGGGCCGTGGGCGAGCAGGTTGAGCTTGTCCCGGTAGTACTCCCGCTCCCCGCCGTGCGCGTCCAGGTGCTCGGGGAAGAGCGCGGTGACCACAGCCACGCGGGGCGAGTCGGTGAGGTCGCTGCACTGGTAGCTGGACAGCTCCAACACGTACAGCTCCGCCTGCGGCAGATCCAGGGTCGGCACGCCGATGTTGCCGCCGAAGACGTTCGGCCGACCCACCGCAGTCAGCAGGTGACTGATCAGGCTGGAGGTGGTGCTCTTGCCCTTGCTGCCGGTGACCCCGACGGTGCGGGCGGCATGGTCGGCCATCCACAGCGCGGTGCCCTGGGTCACCATGACACCGCGTCGACGCAGCTCGATCAGCCACGGGTGGGTCTGCGGGACGCCCGGGGAGCGGACCACCACGTCGGCGGCGGCGAGCCGTTCGAAGCCCGCCTCGCCGGTGACCAGCGGAGCCGCCTCGGCCAGCGGGCCGTCCCAGGGCAGCGAGAGGAAGTTCGCGCTGTCGTCGACGGCGACCAGCTCGGCCGGGCCGTGCGCGGCGATCGCGGTCACCGCAGCCCGGCCCTCCCTGCCGGTGCCCCAGACGGCGACGGTACGTCCGCGCAGGTCAGACAGGCGCACTGGGCTCTCCTCAGGGGTCGCGGCGGCAGCAGGGCGGGCCCGGTCCGGACACGGCCGGACGAACCAGGGCCTAGTATGGCGTGTGCCCAACGAGCAGCTCCGGCGGATGGACGCCTTCACCTTCCCGTCCTACTCGATCGACTTCGCCACTGGCGAGGTGTTGTTCGACTACGCCCTGACCGGCCCGGCCGGCGAGCAGCGATTCACCGAGGCGATCACCCTCCCACTGCCGGCGGAGCCGCCCTCGGACGAGACGGTGGCGACCCTCGGCCGGGTGCTGGAGGTGCTGCACCTCGTCGCCGGCGTCAGTTACTACAAGGCCGCCGCACCGCCCCGGCTCGTGCTGCCGGCGCCGCTGGGCGCGGCCACCGTCGACTACGTCACGGCCATCTACACCAAGGGCCTCGCCGAGTACGCGTACCGCAACCAACTGCCGCACGTGCTCCAACTGCGCCCGGAGGTGCCGGCGGGTTCGCCGGAGTCACCACGCGTGTACGACAACTCCGACCGTCGTCCGCTCTCCGCGGTCGGCGGCGGCAAAGACTCGATCGTCAGCCTGGAGGCGCTACGTCGCGCCGAGCTGGACCCGGTGCCGTTCTCGGTCAACCCGAACCACGTGATCGTCTCGGTGAACGAGGCGTCCGGGCTGACCCCCCTGGCCGCCCGGCGGCGGATCGACCCCGTGCTGTTCGACCTGAACGCGGCCGGCGCACTGAACGGGCACATCCCCGTCACCGCCATCAACTCGCTGATCGCGGTGGCCACCGCGGTGCTGCACGGGCTGGGCCCGGTGGTGATGTCCAACGAGCGCTCGGCGTCGGACCCCAACCTGGTCTGGAACGACCACGAGATCAACCACCAGTGGTCCAAGGGCGTCGAGGCGGAAGGGCTGCTGCGGTCGGCGCTGGCTGAGCACGCCGGCCTGACCGACCCGTACTTCTCGCTGCTGCGCTCGCTGTCCGAGCTGCACATCGCCCGGCTGTTCGCCGAATTCACCCGGTACGACGATGTGGTGACCAGCTGCAACTCCGCGTTCAAGCTGCACGACGCGAGCGAGCGCTGGTGCCGCAACTGCCCGAAGTGCCGGTTCGTCTTCCTGGCGATGGCGCCGTTCATGCCGCGGGAACGGGTGGTGGGCATCTTCGGCGGTGACCTGCTGGCCGACGAGTCGCAGATCCCCGGCTATCGGGAGCTGCTGGGCGTGGACGGGCACAAGCCGTTCGAGTGCGTGGGCGAAGTCGAGGAGTCGGTGGTGGCCCTCGGCCTGCTCGCCGAGCAGGACCAGTGGCGCGACGCCCCGGTGATCCAAGCCCTGGTGGACGCCGTCCCAGCAACAGCCTGGTCCGCAGTAGCCACCTCAGACGTCTTCACCCCCGGCGGCCCCAACCACATCCCCCCAACCTACGCAAAAGCCCTAACCACCCTCACCTAACCCCCACGCACCCTCCCCCGCGCACGCCCCCTCGCGCCGCGCGCGCCCCTCGCATGCCCCAGCGCGTCGATCTAGGGCATATCACTGTTCTGGGAGATCAACTCACGCTGATATGCCCTAGATCAGCGCGGCCGGAGCGGGCGGGCGCGGGGCCCGGGGGGCGCGGCGGGCCCGGGGGGCGCGGCGGGCCCGCGGGGCAGGGGGGCGGGAGGGGTTAGGGGGTGCGGACTGCTTCTAGGGCTAGCAGGGCTACGTGTAGGGACAGGGAGGCTTCGACCGAGTCGAGGTCTACGTCGAGGATGCGGGCGATGCGGGCCAGCCGCTCGTAGAACGCGGGCCGGGACAGGTGGGCGGCGGCAGCGCCCGCGGTCTTGTTGCGCCCCTGTTCCAGGTACGCGCGCAGGGTGTCGAGCAGCTGCTCCCGGGGGTGCCGGGCGTCGTAGTCGAGCAGCGCGCCGAGTTCGCGTTCCACGAAGGTCTGCAACCGTGGCTCGTCGCGTAGCAGGTGCAGCAGCCCGGCGAGGCCGACGTGCGGCAGACGGAAGATCGGCAGGTCACGCCGGTCCCGGCGGGCCGCCTCGGCAATCTGTCGCGCCTCGACGAGCGACCTTCGTGCCTCCCGCAGACTGCCCACGCCAGAGCCTGCGGCCACGATGACCCCACCGGGAGCTAAGCCGGCGCCCCGGGACGAATCAGCGCCGCCCGCCACCCGAGGAGCCTCGGCACCGGACGCCGCCCGGGACGGATCGGCACCGGACGTCGAGCGGGACACCTCGGCGCCCGACGTTGCCCGGGACGGATCGGCGCGCGAGACCGCCCGGGATACCTCGGCGCCCGACGTTGCCCGGGACGGATCGGCGCGCGAGACCGCCCGGGATACCTCGGCGCCCGACGTTGCCCGGGACGGATCGGCGCGCGA
>NZ_JBEXGR010000011.1:0-14068 GCF_040607415.1 Micromonospora sp. NPDC005291 | reverse complement strand
AGACCGCCTGGGACGCCTCGGCGCCGGACGTTGCCCGACCGGTGCCGGCGTCGAGGCGTACCCGACGTAGTGCGCTGGCGAACGCGGACAGCGCGCGGTCCTCGGCGGCCTGATCGGGCAGGGCCAACAGGGCGCCTACCGAGTTGTCGTCGACCGCGCTGGTCAGTGCGGTCAGCTTCGCCTCCCGCAGCGCCTGGCCGACCGCCTCGGACAGGTCCCGCAGCCGGGCCTGACCCGCCTCCGGGCCGCCCTCCCCGACCGGGTCCTCAGCCCGGTGTCGGACCATCACGCCAACCAGGTGCCGGCGGTCGAGCACCACGCCGAGCGCCTTGGCCCGCAACGCGACCTCGTCCACCGGTCGGGAGTGGTCGAGGAGTGCGGTGAGCAGGGTGCGGTGGATCTGCCGTTCCAGCCCTTCGGCGTCACGGCGGATCAGCCGGCCCAGCGCGAGGGTGGACGCGGCCCGCTCGATCAGGATGGTGAGCCGGGTGGGTGGTCCGGCGTCCGGCGTGGTCGGCTCGCTGGCCCGGCGCGTGGCAACCTCTCCGCTGGCGGGCCAGCGCAGCAGCAGCCGCCCCCAGTCCTGCCCCCGGGCGCCGACGACCGTCACCAACCAGCCGCTGTCCAGGTCGTACGCGGTCCGCCCGGCCGGGCGGATCCGCCGGGAGTGCTGCTCCCAGCCGTCGAGCAGCAGCTCGGCGCTCTCCCCCGCCGGGTCGTACCCCAGCACCTGCCGGGACAGGTTCTCCAGCACCACCGGGCAACCGGACAGCTCGGCGGCCTGCCGGATCACCTCGGCGGCGTCGGCGCCCTCGACGGACAGGTCGGTGAAGCGCTGGTGGATCTCCTCGGTGGCGCGCAGTTCGGTGAGCTGCGCGTCGACGATCAGCGCGTGGACCGCCTCGGTGATTCGTACGAAGGGGGTGGCCCGGCGCAGCTCCACGAGGGGCAGCCCGCGCCGCTCGGCGGCGGCGACCATCACCCGGGGCACCCCGCCGACGTAGCGGCGGCCCAGCTCGACGACGAGTCCGGAGACGCCGACGTCGGCCAGGTCCCCGATGAACGCGCGCAGCCCCGCGTCGTCCCCGGGCAGGCCGATGCCGGTGGTGAGCACCAGTTCGCCGCCGCCGAGCAGGGTCGCGATGTCCGGGACCTCGGCGACGTGCACCCAGCGGACCGGCCGGTCCAGGCCGGCGTCCCCGGCGACCACGCGTGGCGCACCGTGGCGGACCGGGTCCAGGGCGAGGACCTCACGGACGGTAGGGAACACGGCCGACACGCTACCGTCCGTGACGCCGGAACTCGACACCTCCCGCTGCGGGACACCATCGCAAGATCACATCAACTAGCCTTCGCTGATCGTGATCTTTGGGAGGGGGAGGCATGAACAGGACGCGAGTCAGCAGGCGGTCCTTCGGCAAGCTGGTGGGGGCGGCGGGCGCGGGAACGCTCGCCGCCGGTGCGCTGGGCGGTACGCGCGCCCAGGCCGCGTTGGTGCCCATCTGGGCGGCCACCGGCACGACGGCCACTGCGCTGCACCCGTTCGACAACGCCATGAGGACCTTCATGCAGGCCCGGCACATCTCCGCCGGGCAGCTCGCCGTGACGTACAAGGGCCGGCTGGTGCTGGCCCGGGGCTACGGCAACGACTCGCCGGAGACGATTCAGCCGACCTCGCTGTTCCGGGTGGCCAGCCTGTCGAAATCGCTGACCGCGGCGGCGCTGGTCCGGCTCGCCCAGGACGGCAAGCTCAGCCTCGGCGACCCGATCGGCAAGTACCTCAACCTCACCGCGCCGGCCGGTCAGGCGGCGGACCCCCGGCTGGCCCAGGTCAGCCTGTGGCGCATCCTCCAGCACACCGGGGGCTGGGACCGGGACCTGACCAGGTTCGACCCGGTGGCCAAGGACCTGGTCATCGCCCGGTCGCTCGGCGTACCGCTGGAGCTGACCCACGCCGACGTGATCCGGTTCATGTCCGGCCAGCCACTCAGCCACGACCCGGGCTCGTACGTGTCGTACAGCAACTACGGCTACCTGCTGGCCGGGCGGGTCATCGAGGCGGTGTCCGGCCAGCCCTACGAGACGTACGTGCGGCAGAAGCTGCTGGCACCGATGGGCATCACCCGGATGGCGAACGGGTGGTCGGTCGCCCGGCACAGCGGTGAGGTCGGGTACGAATCGCAGTACACGGGCACGACCGTGCTGGACAACTCCGGGGCTACCGTGGCCTCTCCGTACGGCTCGTTCAGCATGCGCCTGCACGACGCCAACGGCGGTTGGATCGCGTCGGCCGTGGACCTGGCGCGCTGGGCGTCGGCCTTCGACACCGGCAGCCCGATTCTGAACAGCACCTCGCTGGGCCGATTCTGGGCGGTGCCGAGCCCGACCGGCGTCAACGACAACGGCTGGTACTACGGCCTCGGCTGGCAGGTCCGCCCGGTGACGACCGGCGGCACCGGACGCAACACCTGGCACACCGGCAGCCTGCCGGGCACGTACAGCATCGTCGTGCGCACCTACCACGGGCTGAGCTGGGCGGCGGTGTTCAACCGGCGCGACGACGAATCCGGGCTGACCTACGGCGACATCGACTCCGCGCTCTGGGCAGCGTCGCGCGCGGTGACGAGCTGGCCGACGCACAACCTCTGGTCGACGTACCTCGCGTGACGGCCGCCGTGGTGGGGGCGTCCGCCCTCACCACGGGTCGTCGCGACTCAGCTCCCAGCAGGCCACGGCGGTGGCGGCGGCCACGTTGAGCGAGTCGACGCCCCGGCGCATCGGGATGACCACCCGGGCGTCGGCGGCGTCCATCGCGGCCCGGGTCAGCCCGGCGCCCTCGGCACCGAGCAGCAGCGCGGAGCGGGCCCGCTGGGTCGCGTCGAGGCGCTGGATCGGCACCGCGTCCGGCGCCGGGGTCATCGCCAACACGGTGAACCCGGCCGCCTGGACGTCGGCGAGTGCGTCCGGCCAGGGGTCCAGCTTCGCGTACGGCACGGCGAACACCTCGCCCATGCTGACCCGGACGCTGCGTCGGTAGAGGGGGTCGGCGCAGCTCGGCGAGAGGAGCACCGCGTCCACCCCGAGTGCCGCCACGGCCCGGAAGATCGCGCCGAGGTTGGTGTGGTTGTTGACGTCCTCCAGGATCACCACCCGGCGCGCGGCGGCGAGCACCTCGGCCGCCGTCGGCAGCGGCTGGCGGTGGAACGAGGCAAGCACCCCCCGGTGTACGTGGAAGCCGGTGGCCCGTTGCAGCACGTCCTGCGTTGCCGCGTAGACCGGCGCGTCGCCGGTGTCCAGGTCGGCGAGTTGGTCGATCCGCTTGGCGTCGACCAGGTACGACCGGGCGGGGTAGCCGGCACGCAGCGCCCGGCGCAGCACCAGCTCCCCCTCGGCGATGAACAGGCCGTGCGGCGGCTCCCAGCGGGTGCGCAGCTCGACGTCGGTGAGCGCCCGGTAGTCGGCGATCCGGTCGTCGTCGGGGTCGGTGATCTGGTGGACGGGCACCCGACGATTCTGCCGGACGACGAGTGTCGCCCTCCATTGCCCGCCCTACGAGGTGTTTTGTCCGAAGAAGAAGGGGAATGGCCGGCAGAGTATCGGACCCGACGGGAAGGACCAGCCAGGTGAGCTCAGACCACGCTGTACCGGGCGAACCAGGCACCCTGCCCCGACACCCGACCGTCGCGGACCACATCGTGTCCCGACTGTTCAGCTGGGGCGTGCACCGCTACTTCGGCTATCCCGGCGACGGGATCAACGGCCTCACCTCCGCGCTGCAACGCACCAACGGGCAGGCCCAGTTCATCCAGGTACGGCACGAGGAAACCGCCGGCTTCGCGGCGTCCGCGCACGTCAAGTACGGCGGCGGGCCGCTCGGCTGCGCCCTGGTGACCAGCGGGCCGGGCGCCATTCACCTGCTCAACGGCCTGTACGACGCCAAACTCGACCACCAGCCGGTCGTCGCCCTGGTCGGGCACACCGCGGTCACCGCCGAGGGCGGCGGCTACTACCAGGAGGTCGACCTGCTCGCCCTCTACAAGGACGTGGCGGCGGCGTTCCTCGCCCAACTCGACCACCCCGCGCAGGTACGCCACCTGGTCGACCGGGCGTGCCGCACAGCGCTGGCCCGGCGTACCGTCACCGCCCTGGTCCTTCCGCTGGACCTCCAGGACGAGCCGGCGATCCCGGACCCGCCGCACGCGCACGGCTACTACCAGACCAGCAACGTACCGAGCAGCACGCCGACAGTGCCGCCGGAGGCGGACGTACGCCGGGCCGCCGAGGTGCTCGGCGGCGGGCAGCGGGTGGCCATGCTGGTCGGGCAGGGTGCGCTCGGCGCGCAGGACGAGGTCCGTGAGATCGCCCATCGGCTCGGTGCCGGAGTCGCCACCGCACTGCTCGGCTTCACCGCCGTCGACCACCGGGAGCCCTGGGTCACCGGTGCGATCGGGCTGCTCGGCACCCGGCCCAGCTGGCAGCTGATGACCGGGTGCGACCGCCTGCTGATCGTGGGCAGCAACATGCCGTACTCGGAGTTCTACCCGCCGCCCGGCAAGGCCCGGGCTGTGCAGATCGACCTGGACGGCACTCAGCTCGGGCTGCGGTACCCGACAGAGGTGAACCTGACCGGCGACGCCCGCCCCACGCTGCGGGCGCTGCTGCGCGAGCTGGGCCCCGGCCCCGGGCCGACCGCCTGGCGGGCGGAGATCGCGGAGGCCACCTCGGCGTGGCGCCGCGTGCAGCGCGACCTGGCCGAGCAGACCGCCGACCCGGTCAACCCACAACTGCTCTTCCACACCCTCAATGAGCGGCTGCCCGACGACGTGATGCTCGCCGTGGACTGCGGCACCACCACCGCCTGGTATGCCCGCCACGTACAGGTCCGCCCCGGGATGCTGGCCAGCCTGTCCGGCACGCTGCTGTCCATGGGCGGCGCCATGCCGTACTCGCTGAGCGCCAAGTTCGCCCACCCGGACCGACCGCTCGTCGCGCTGATCGGCGACGGCGCCATGCAGATGAACGGCGTCAACGAGCTGATCACCGTCGCCAAGTACTGGCGCAGCTGGGCCGATCCGCGATTCGTGGTGCTGGTGCTCAACAACCGGGATCTGGCGTTCGTCAGCTGGGAACAGCGCTCCACGGAGGGGACGCCGATGTTCCCGGACAGCCAGCAGTTGCCGGACATCGCCTACCACCAGTGGGCGCAGGTGCTCGGGCTGCACGGTGAACTGGTCGACTCGCCCGAACAGGTGCCCGGTGTCTGGGACCGGGCGCTCGCCGCCGACCGACCGGTGGTCATCAACGCCCTCGTCGACCCGGCCGAGCTGATGCTGCCGCCGCACTTCACCGCCGCGCAGGCCCGCAAGACCGCGGCGGCGGTCCTACGCGGCGACACCGACTGGGCGGGAATAATCCGCCGCGGCCTACCCGCGACGATCAGCAGCTACCGCCCCCGCCGCCGCGAGCGCTAACCCCCTCCTTCACCCCGCGATCTTGCACTTCCCTGCCCCGGCAGAAGGAGCAAGCGGGGCAAGTCGGCGACCGAAAGTGCAAGATCGCGGGGGTACGAGGGGTCAGCCTCGGCGGTCTAGCCAGCGTTGCAGGGTCGAGCGGGGATCCTGGGTGGGCTCGCGGTCGGGGACGGCGGGGCGTTCTACGGGGCGGCGGGGTTCGCCGGCCAACTCGCGGCTGGGCGCGACGAACGCCTTCTCCGGCTGACCCTTGACGGCGGTGGCGATGACCCGGGCCACCGCGTCGATGACCTTGGCCTGCACCGCGGAGCCCACCGAGTCGGCCGGGTCGTCCGGGTTGGCGGCGATGCCGGCCACCGCGACCTGCGGGGTGAAACCGACGAAGGTCTCGGTGGAGTTCTCCTCCGAGCTACCCGTCTTACCGGCCACCGGCCGGCCGTCGAGCATGCTGTTCACACCGGTGGCGGTGCCGCCGTTGCACTGCCCGTACGCCGACTGCTGGCCCACCGGGCAGCGAGCGGCATCGGTCGCGGCGCGGGCGACGTCGACGTCGAGGACCCGCTTGCAGGACGGCTGCCCGACCGGCACCTTCTCGCCGTTCGCTGCGGTCACCGAGACCACCGGCACCGGTGTGCAGTAGGTGCCCTCGGCCGCCACCGTGGCGTACGCGTTGGCCAGGTCCAGCGGGGTGGTGGCGGCCACGCCGAGGGTGAACGAACCCCAGTTCGCGGCGTTGTCCTTGGCGAAGGCAGCGTCCGAGTCGGCGCGGAAGGTGATGCCGAGCCGCTGCGCCATCTCCACCACCTTGTCCTGGCCGACCTGCTCGGCCAGCCAGACGAAGTAGGTGTTCACCGAGCGGCCGAAGCCGTCCCACATCATCCGGTACCCGTCCATCCAGGCCGGGTTGGCGTTCGCCGGGCACCAGCGACCGTCACAGCTACCGGCGCCCTCGGCGGCGTACCGGGTGGGTAGCTTGGCGGGCGCGTCGAAACCGGTGGAGAGGGTACGGCCCGACTCCAGCGCGGCGAGCATGGTGAACAGCTTGAACGTCGAACCCGCCTGGTACCCGTCGACGCTGGCCCCGCCGGAGATCAGCGGGTTGACGGTGTTCGGGTAGTTGGCCTGCCCATTCGGGTTGTCGGCGAGGCTGTAGTGCCGGTTGACCGCCATCGCGAGGACCTGCCCGGTGCCCGGCTGGACCGCCGCGATCGGCAGGGCGCGCTTGTTGTCGTACCCATAGACCTTGGTGGCCTGCTGCTGCGCAGTGGCCTGGACCTTCGGGTCCAGCGAGGTGACCACGGTGTAGCCACCCGAGCGCAGGGCCTGCTCGCGTTCCGCGACCGTGGCCCCGAACGCCGGCTGGGTCAGCCACCACTGGCGCAGGTAGTCGCAGAAGTAGCCCCAGTCGTCGTGGCCCTGGGAGACGGCGGTGCAACCGTTGGGCTGGGCGGTGGGGTGCAGGGCCAACGGCTCCGTCTTCGCCTGGGCCGCCTGCTCGGCGGTGACCGCACCGGTGGCGACCATCGAGTCCAGCACGTACGACCGGCGGGCCAGCGCCGCGTCCTTGTCCCCGCCGATCGGGCTGTACGCGTCCGGGGACTGCACCAGGCCGGCGAGCAGGGCCGACTCGGCGAGGGTCAGCTTGGCCGGAGCCTTGCCGAAGTAACGCTGGCTGGCCGCCGCGATCCCGTACGCGCCGGAGCCGAAGTAGGCGATGTTCAGGTACCGGTCGAGGATCTCGTCCTTACCGAGGCTCTTGTCCAGCGCGCTCGCGTACCGGATCTCCTGGATCTTGCGCCCGATGGTGGGGTCGGTGGCGGCGGCGCGCTCCTCGGCGGTGCGTGTGGGGTCGGTCTTGAGGACGTTACGGACGTACTGCATGGTCAGCGTCGAGCCGCCCTGCTCGGTGCCGCCGCCCTTGACATTGGCCACCAGCGCCCGGGCCAGGCCGCGCAGGTCGGCGCCGCCGTGGTCGTAGAAGCGCCGGTCCTCGGCCGCCACGATCGCCTGCCGCATCACCGGGGCGACGTCGGCCAACGCGACGTCGGTGCGGTTCACCTCGTAGAACGTGGTGATCAGCGTCTTGCCGTCGTTGGCGTAGAGGTACGACCGCTGCGGGGTCGTCGGGGTGCGCAGCGAGGCGGGCAACGCGGCGTACGACTCGACCGCCGAGCGGGCGGCGAACCCGAGCAGCAGGTTGCCCGGCAATGCGGCGACTGCCAGCACGAGCCCGGCCAGCAAGCCGGCGAGCAGCACGGTGAACAGCCGCGACAGCGGCGAGCGAGAGGCGGCCATGCTCCCCAGGATTGCCACGAAAGCCGCCAACCCACCACCCTCAGCCCGAGATTGTCAGCAACTTCACGACCCCCCACCAGCCAACTCCCACCAAACCCCCTCCCCCAGCCCCGGCACGCTGGACCCCGTTGATCATGAAGTTATTGCCCTCGGCCTCGGCGTGTCGTGGCAATAACTTCATGATCAACGGGGTCCGGGTGGGCGCGGGCCGGGGTGGGGTGCGGTGGTTTAGGGGTTTGGGGTGGAGAGGCTGGCGCTGGCTGCGTCGCGGGCCGTTTCGCGGGGCATCAGGCGACCGGAGCGGTAGCCGATGCCGATGCCGGCGATCAGCACGAAGATCGCGCCGAAGGTCTGCAGCGAGCCGATCAGGGCGCCACCCAGGCCGAGCAGCGGCGCGGCGATGATCAGCATGACGCCGTCGCCGAGGCTGAACGTGCCCGAACGGGCAACCGCCCACCCGGTGAGGAACCAGCCCACGCTGTAGAAGGTCGCACCGAGCAGGACCAGCGAACGCGCGGTGGTGCCGAAGACCGGCGTCTGCTCGGCGAGCCCGGCGAAGGGCAGCATCAGCACGGTGCCGGCGATGCTGACCAGCAGCCCGGCGGCGGCGATCCGACGGCTGCGGGTCGCGGCCAGCAGCCCGGTGAGGGCCAGCAGCGCGAGCAGGCCGAGCCAGACGGCGGCCACCCAACCGATCAGGTACGCGGCCCGACCGTCGGCCGGGTAGGGGTCGTTGCCCACCCCGCCGTCGCTGGCCATCGCCACCACGCCGTAGAGGATGGCGTACGCGGGCAGCAGCCACACCGCCGCCCGCGCGAACCGGCGTATCGACCAGGCCCAACTGGCGTTCGTTGCCGGTCCGGCCGGGGTCGGTTCGCCCACGAATGGCAGTACGCCGAACCCTCCGCCGGCCCGTCGGGAGCCCAGTGGGCCGGCCGGGTCGTGCGCGCCGGGCACCGGGGCGGAGGACCACATCCGATTCGCCGGATCCTTCATGCGTCACCTCGCTCGTCCACGAGCGGTGCGAGACGCGCCGGGGCGCCCCGATTGCCTGGTCACCACCCGTCCTAGGACCGATCGTGGCAGGCGTCGGAGCGCCCCATGAGTCTTTCTCGTATTTACCCGGCCGCGCGGCCGGTGTACTGGATCAGCCGCGCTCGCGCTGGTCGGCCGGGTCCTCCACCAGACTGGCCGGAGAGACCGGCTCCGGTGCCGGCAGCCCCTGCGGCTTGTTGCCACCGGTGGCCTGCGCCTCGGCGACGCGTACCTCGTCGTGGATCTGCTGGGCGGCATCCGCCGCAGCCTGCGCCGCCTCCGCGGCCTCGCGCTGAACCTGGCTCGCGTGTTCGGCCGCCTCCGGTGCGGGCAGGTCGCCCACCATCTGGCTCAGCCCGCCGAGCGCGCCACCCATGCCCTCCAGGGCCTTGGTCAGCTCGGCCGGGACGATCCACACCTTGTTGGCGCTGCCCTGGGCGATCTGCGGCAGGGCCTGCAGGTACTGGTAGGCGAGCACCTTCTGGCTCGGGTTCGCCTGGTGGATCGCGTCGAAGACCGTCCGAATCGCCTTCGCCTGACCCTCGGCCTGCAGGATCTGGGCCTGCCGGTCACCGTCGGCCCGCAGCACCGCCGACTGCTTGTCACCCTCGGCGGTGAGGATCACCGACTGCTTGTGGCCCTCGGCGGTGAGGATCGCCGCGCGACGGTCCCGCTCGGCGCGCATCTGCTTCTCCATCGAGTCACGGATGCTGGCCGGCGGCTCGATCGCCTTGATCTCGACCCGGGTCACCTTGATGCCCCAGCGGCCGGTGGTCTCGTCCAGCACGCCGGAGAGGTGCCGGTTGATCTCGTCCCGGCTGGTCAACGCGCGCTCCAGGTCCAACGAGCCGATCACGTTACGCAGCGTGGTGACGGTCAGCTGCTCGATCGCCTGCAGGAAGCTGGAGATCTCGTAGGTGGCACGAACCGAGTCGACCACCTTGAAGTAGAGGACCGTGTCGATCGAGACCACCAGGTTGTCCGAGGTGATCACCGGCTGCGGCGGGAAGCTGACCACCTGCTCCCGCATGTCGACCTTGGTACGCACCGCGTCGACGAACGGCACCAGCAGGTTGAGGCCGGGGCTGAGGGTGCGCTTGTACTTGCCGAGCCGTTCCACCACATCCTGGCGTTGCTGCGGCACGATCCGTACCGCCTTGGCCAGCGTCACCACGGCGATCAGCGCCACCGCGATCACCAGCACCCCTATGATCGTCATCCAGTTCACCCTCTCGCTTCCGGCAGCTCGCCGGCGGAAGAAACATCGTCCTGCCAGACCAGGGCGGTCGCGCCCCGGACCTTTATCACCCGAACCCGTTGACCAGGTTCGAAAGTCTGCGTCGTGTCGTACGCCCGGGCGGTCCACAGCTCTCCGTCGATCTTGACGAGGCCGCGGTCGGCGTCCACCCGTTCCAGCACCAGCGCCGTGGAGCCCTCGATCGCCTCCACGCCGAACGGCTGCTCGCCGTTCTCCAGCGCGGAACGGCGGTGCCGCCGCATGACCGGCCGCGCCACCACCAGGCTCAGCGCCGACACCACCGCGAAGACCAGCGCCTGCACGGCCACCGGCGCGCCCAGGGCCGCAGCGCCGGCAGCGGCGAACGCGCCGAGCCCGAACATGATCAGAAATAGGGTCGTCGTGAAGATCTCGGCGACCGCCAGCACCACACCCAATACGATCCACACCACGGCGTCCACCCCCCGATCGTGACACGGGAATGCACGCGCGGCCCACCCGTGATGATCAGTAGGCTCGGCGAAACGCCTGGCCCGGCCAAAACACCCCGTTTCGGCGGCCCGGCCCGAGCCACCGAGCGAGGAGATCCCATTGACCCTCCTGCCCGAGACCGCCCGACAGATCGACACCCAGGTCGCCCAGGCGCAGATCGACGGTCGTGCACCGTCTCTGGTGCTTGGCGTGATCCGCGACGGCGCGCTGGTCCACCTGGCCGCCGCCGGCGAGCACCCCCGCCCGGACGCCGACCTGCAGTACCGGCTGGGCTCGATCAGCAAGACGATGACCGCCACGCTGATCATGCAGTTGCGCGACGCCGGCCGGCTGGCCGTGGACGACCCGCTGGAACGGCACCTACCGGGCACCAACGTGGGCGCGCTCACCCTGCGCCAACTGCTCGGGCACGCCAGCGGCATGCAACGCGAACCCGAGGGCGACTGGTGGGAGCGGACCGAGGGCGCCGACCTGGCCACGCTGCTCGCCGGGCTGACCGCCGACAAGATCGCCTACCCACCGCACACCACGTACCACTACTCCAACCTGGCGTACGGGCTGCTCGGCGGGTTGCTCGAACGACTCACCGGGAAGCCCTGGGCCGACCTGCTCAACGAACGGCTCCTCAGTCCGCTGGGAATGCGCCGCACCACGTACGCGGCCACCGAGCCGTACGCCCGCGGCTACGTCGTCCACCCCTGGCACGACACGCTGCGCGAGGAACCCCGCACCGACACCGGGGTGATGGCCCCCGCCGGGCAGCTCTGGTCGACGATCGAGGACCTGGGCCGGTGGGCGGCGTTCCTGGCCGACCCCGACCCGTCGGTGCTGGCCGCCGAGACGCTGACCGAGATGTGCTCCCCCGTGGTGATCAGTGACCTGGAAGCGTGGACCCACGGGCACGGTCTCGGGCTGGAACTCTTTCGGGAAGGCAACCGGGTGTACGTCGGGCACGGCGGCTCGATGCCCGGCTACATCGCATCGCTGGCCGTGCACCGGCCCACCCGCACGGCCGTGGTCGGCTACGCCAACTCGTACGGCCTGCGTACCGGCCACCTCGGCGCGCTCGGCCGACAACTGCTCACGCTGGTGCTGGACGCCGAACCCGCGCCCGTCACCCCGTGGCGGCCGGCCGCCGCCACCCCGCCCGCCGAACTGCGCGAACTGACCGGCCGCTGGTGGTGGATGGGCAGCGAGATCGAGGTGTACGCGGACGCCACCGGCGACCTGCACGCCGGCCCGGTCGGCGCGCCGGACCTCCGCTTCGTCGCAGAGGGACCGGACCGTTGGCGGGGTCGCGCGGGCGGGCAGGACGGCGAGATCCTCACCGTACGACGCGACGAGCAGGGCCGGGCGGTCGCCCTGGACATCGCCACCTTCGTCCACACCCGCAACCCCGACCAGGAACCCTGACCGCTCGCCCACTTTCCCGGGCAGGTCCGCCTCGCCCACTTTCGCGGAGAGATCCGCCTCGCCCACTTTCGCGGGGAGATCCGCACAGAATCATGGATGTAGTGGCCTCCGCGGGTCGACGAGGCCACTACATCCCGGAAGTTGTGCGGATCTTGCGCGGCGGGCGCGGCACGGCGCGGCACGGCACGGGCGATTCCGTTCTGGTCAGGCCGGTTCGGTGACGAAGTCGATGAGGCGTTCCATGGCGTTGATCAACGGGGTCTCCACGTCGGCGAAGCTGTTCACCCGGGACAGGATGTGCCGCCACATGTCGGCCGGCTCGGCCACCCCGAGGGCCGCGCAGACCCCCTCCTTCCACGGCCGCCCCGGCGGAACCACCGGCCACGCCGCGATGCCCAGCGCCGCAGGCTTGACCGCCTGCCAGACGTCCACGTAGGGGTGCCCGGTCACCAGCACGTACGGCGAGTTCACCCGGGACACGATCCGGCTCTCCTTGCTCCCCGGCACCAGGTGGTCGACGAGTACGCCGAGTCGTCGGGTCGGGCCGGGGCCGAAGTCGCGTACCTCGGCATCAAGGGCGTCGATGCCGTCCAACGGCTCCACGACCACGCCCTCGATCCGCAGGTCGTCGCCCCAGATCCGCTCGACCAGCGCGGCGTCGTGGATGCCCTCCACCCAGATCCGGCTGGCCTTGGCCACCTGGGCGCGGACGTTGTCCACCGCCACCGAACCGGACGCGGTCCGGCGGCGGGCCGCCGGCACCGGCGCGCGGGGCGGGCGGCGCAGCGTCACCGGCCGACCGTCGAGCAGGAACGCCGCCGGTAGCAGCGGAAAGTTGCGCCGCTTACCGTGTCGATCCTCCAGCACCACGGCGCCGGCCTCGAAGCCCACCACCGCGCCGCAGAACCCGGAGTCGGCGTCCTCCACCACGAGATCCGCTTCGGCGTCCACCTCGGGGGTGACCTTCCGCCGCCGCCAGTCCCCCGCCAACACGTCCTCGCCGTATCGCCCCGCCATGTCGATCACGCTAACCCCGACACCGCCACCCACGACCCCGACACACCGCCCCACCCCTCACAGCCCCGCCCCACCGCCCCACCGCCCCACCGCCCCACCGCCCCACCGCCCCACCGCCCCACCGCCCCACCGCCCCACCGCCCCACCGCGACGATCATGGAGTTGTGGTGCCTCACGAAACGTCATGAACCACCAGGGATCGGCCACCACAAGTCCATGATCAACATGGGCAGTGGGCAGCGGAGTGGCGGAGGGTCGGCGAGGGTGGTCGGGAGTGGGGCGAAGGGGGCAGTTCGGGGCAGGCCGGGCAGCCGGAGCGGCAGTCGAGACAGGGCCGGTCGTGACCACGTACCCTTTCGGCATGTCCACCCCCGCAACGGGCTCGGTCACACTCGCGCCGCGCCGGTCGAGCCGGTTCGTTGCCTGGGTGCGCGCGTGGCGCGCTGGGTTGGTGCCGTACGACGAGGTCGCCGACGCCATCGCCGGCGACGAGGAGCACCTCGTTGCGGACGCCCCCGGCACCTGGACCGACGTCCCGCTGAGTGCCGCGCTTCCCACCCTGGCCAAGCTCTCCCCCGACGACATCCGCCTGGTGCTGCCCGCGCCGGGTGATCCCCGAGGGCTGCCCGGCCCTGGCGACTTCGCCGGTGCCGCGCTGGTCACGGGCGAGGCGGTGGTCGCCGGCGGGCTCGGGTTGATCCCTGAGGTGCGGATGCACACCTCCGGCTCCGGGGACTGTTTCGAGACGGTGCTCTGGCGGGTGTACCCGCTGCCGGCCAACGCGCCGGCCGCCTCACTCTCCCTGCCCGGTGCCGCCGAGGCGGAGGCCGAGTTGGCCGCCGCGCTGGCCGAGACGACCGCCGCGCTGACCCGTCTCGACGTGGCCCAGTGGCGGCCCGAGTTGGCCGGCGCGTTGGCCGCGCTGCGCCGCCCGGACGGCACCACCGACCTACCCCCGGGCTTCGACCCGCGAGCCCGCCGGCTCTTCGCCCGGGCCGCGGTGCTCGACCGGGCCCCGGACCTTCATCACACTCGCCGCGGGTGCCATCTTCGGCCCTCTGGAGGGTGCCGCGTACGCCCTGGGCGCCGCACTGGTGGCGGCGGCGAT